>NZ_JBHUAF010000312.1:0-10250 GCF_042789895.1 Kitasatospora sp. NPDC056783 | reverse complement strand
GTGCCGCCGCCCGCTCGACCCGGGCGAGCATGTCGCGCGGGAACCACAGGCTGCTCGCGCCCGCGAGGGCGACGGCCGCGGCGCCGGTCAGCACCGGCACGATGCCCACCCGGGCGGCGAGCCACCCGCCGACGAAGGCGCCGACCGGCAGGGTGGCGGTCAGCACCGCCTGGAGGAAGGCGTTCACCCGGCCCAGCAGATGGGCGGGGGTGACGAGTTGACGCCCGGTGGTCATGGCGATCGACCACACGGTGGCCAGCAGCCCGAACAGCAGCTGGTACAGGACCAGGACCGGGAAGGACAGCCCCAGGGAGGCCGTCGGGATGAGGAAGAGCGCCGCCCCGGCGCCCACGGCGCACCACCGGATGGCCCGGGCCATGCCCAGCGCCCGGGTGACGGAGGTCGCGACGAGCACACCGGTGCCCATGCCGACGGCGTACCCGGCGTAGACCGCGCCGAGCTGCCACGGCGGCAGCGCCAACTCCCGCTCGGCGTACAGGACGAACAGACCGGCACCGGCCCCGCCGCCCAGGTTGAGCCCGGCCGCGGCCAGGGCCTGCCGGCGCAGCAGGGTCTCGCGCCGGATGACCGCCAGGCCCTCCTTCAGAGCCTCGACGCGCGATCGCGCTCCGCCGCCCGCCCCGTGCGGCGAGTGGTTCAGCGAGGCCGGCAGCGCGAGGAACAGGGCCCCGCCGACCAGGTAGGCGGCGCATTCGACCAGCAGCGCCGGAGCCGGGTCGACCAGGCTGACCAGCAGACCACCGAGGGCCGGTCCGCCGATCAGGCCGATGGTCCGGGCCCCGGTGAGCGAGGAGTTGGCCGGCAGCAGTCGTTCCGGCGGCACCACGCGGGGCAGGCAGGACTGCGCCGCGACGCCCTGGACGGAGGAGAGGGCGCCCGAGGCGGCGGCCGCGGCGAACAGGTGCGGCCAGGTCAGCCCGCCCAGCGCGGCCGCGAGCGGCACGCTGCCGATGGCGGGCACCTGGAGCCAGGACACCGAGACCAGCATCCGGCGCAGCCGGGCGCGGTCGACGGCGACGCCGATCAGCGGGCTGAGCAGGACACCGGGCAGGTAGCTCATCGCCATCAGCGCCGAGGCGCCCAGCGGCCCGGCGCGCAGATGGACGATGGCCAGCAGCGGCAGTGCCAGCGCGGTGACCTGACGCCCCACCGAACCCGTCAGCTGCTCCGTGATCAACAGGAGCAGCGGACGGCCGCGCCGCGGCGCGGGGGCGGACGACTCCTCGGCCGCGGGTGATCTCATGTGTTCGGCCTCCTGTGCGGTCATGTGCGGGAAGCAGAACACGAGGGGTCCGATCGTTCGAACACCCTCGTCGATCCGGATCGGCGAACGCGCCAGGACGTTGGTGCCCAAGGGCTCGGGGGACGTGCCGGACGATCCGGTCCTGACCGGCGCAGACCGGCTGCGGTACGGCCGCGGGGGACGGTCCGGTCCGGCGCGGAGGATGGCCGAAAGCGGCCGCTCAGGCGGCGGAGCCCGCCGGGCCGACGACCAGCCAGTGGGCGGGCAGGTCGATCCGGGCGCCGTCGGGGCCGGACTCGGTGGTGGTCAGCGGCAGCTCGCCGGAGGCGAGGACGGCGAGACCGGCCGCGCGGAAGAGTTCCGGGAAGGCGGCGTCCGCGACCTCGGCGGGGGCGAGACCGTGGGAGAACACCGGGCGCAGCTTCGGGGGCGGGCCGCCCGGGCCGCCGCCGAGGCCGGTCAGCACGCCCTTGGCCGCCTCGGAGAGTTCGACCACGAAGGCCCGGCCGCGCACCCCGAGCAGGGCGGCGATGGCCTCGGCCACCCGTGGCCGGTCGGCCGGCTCGCTCTGGTGGATCACGCCGCGCACGTACACGTTGGCGTCGCCGAGGCGCTCGTACAGCGCCCGCACGGCCCCGGCGTCGGTGGCGTCCAGCCGGGTGTACGCGGCCCGCCCGGCCGGGTCGCAGCGCCGGGCGAGGTCGAGGGCGGCGGCGGACAGGTCGACCCCGAGGACGAGCGGGAAGCGCTCGGCGAGGAAACGGGTCTGGGTGCCGTTGCCGCAGCCCAGGTCGACGACCGGCAGCGCCGGGTCGAGCAGGTGCGGGCGGAACAGCGCGAGGTGGCGCTCGGCGGCGAGGGCCGGCTCCGCGTCCCAGATCACCGAGCCGGGCTCCTCGGGCGCGTCGCGCCAGAAGCCCTCCCAGGCGTCGCGGTACCGACTCGTCACGCTCATGGCGGGGACCTCCGGATGTCACGCAAGGTGTCTGGGTCGTGTCTATCGGTACCGGGCCCGGGCGGCAAGCGCGCGGCCGGCCGGAGTCAGTCGTGGGCGCGCGCCTGGCGCAGCAGGTAGGCGCCGGAGGCGGCGGCGAGCACCGCCATGCAGGCGGCGAAGACCAGGCCGGCGTGGGCCAGACCGACCGGCCCGGTGAGCAGGCCCACCCCGATGACCGGGATCGAGATGCCGAAGTAGGCGACCACGAACAGCGCCGAGAGGGCGCCGCCGCGGTGCTCGGCGGGCGCGACGGCGGCGACCTCGCCCACCGCGCCGCGCAGGCCCATGCCCTGCCCGGCGCCGCCCACCAGGGCGCTGAGCACCAGGGGCGGGAGGGCCTCCCAGGCGAGCGAGGCGGCCAGCAGGGCCAGTCCGCCGATCAGTACCAGGCAGCCCAGCGGGATCGCCCGCGCGGTGCCGAGCCGGGGCACCAGGAGCTGGCCGAGGGTGGAGGCGAAGAAGGCGGTGAAGACGACCAGGCCGACCACCGCGCGGTCGTGCACGCCCAGGCCGGTGGACAGGAACGCGGGGCTGACCGAGGTGAACAGGCCCAGCAGGGAGAATCCGGCGAAGGCGGCGACCCCGGCCGGCACGAACACCCGGCGGACCTCCGGCGGCAGGGCCGGCCGGTCGGGCCGGGCCGTGCGCAGCGGGCGGGCCCCGGCGACGGTCTCCGGCAGCAGCAGGGTGAGCGCGAACGAGACGGCGAGCAGCCCGAGGTGCACGGCGAACGGCAGGACCAGCGGACGCGGCGCGTACTGCGAGAGCAGGCCCGACAGCAGCGGCCCGCAGCCGAGCCCGCCCATGTTGGCGGCGATCGCGACGAAGCTCGCCCGGGCCGGGCGGCCGGGTGGCGCGAGTTCCAGCACGTACGCCGTCCCGGTGCCGGTGAACAGACCCGCCGAGAATCCGGAGAGCAGCCGGCCCAGGCACAGGGCCGCGACGCTGTCCTCGGTCAGGAAGACGACGGCGCTGGCGGCCGAGCAGGCCAGCCCGCAGAGCAGCACGGGCCGGCGTCCGACGGTGTCGGAGACGTTGCCGACGAGCAGCAGCACACCGATGACGCCGAAGGCGTACACCGCGAACACGACCGTCACCGTCAGCTCGGAGAAGCCGAGCTTCTCCTGGTACAGCCCGTAGAGCGGGGTGGGCAGGGTGGTACCCGCCATGCAGACGGCGAAGGCGAAGGCGGCGACGAGGTGGCCCACCCGGGCGACAGCGGGCCGGGCGGTCCGGCGATCGGTCATTCGCCCACCATAGGCGCGCTCCCCGCGCGCGGGCCGTGCCGTGCGGGGGAGCGCTGCGCCGGATGGCCGTGCGGCCGTGCCGCCGTGCCGGCCCGGCTCCGGACGCCGGGTCAGTCGGAACCGGGCCTCCGGTCGCCGTCGCTCCCGGCCGGGCGGGGCGCGCCCAGCGCGCCGAGCACGGAGTTGTCGAGCGGGCTGGCGGCCAGCCGCTCCAGGACCCGGGCACACGCGGTGCGCAGGCCGCGGCCGTGGCGGCGCGCGTCGGGGAGAGCGGAATGGAACGCGGCGAGGACGGACATGCGGTTCACCTCCGGGGCGACCTGCGGGCCTTGCAGGTGTGGTGCGTCCAGCTTCCGCCCCCACGCGCCCGCCGGGGCCCGGATTGACGGGCTGCTGACACTCCGCTGACGATCTGCTGACGCGGCCGGTCGGTGCGGCGGTCCGAGCGGGCTCGGACCCGGTGCGCGGCCACCCGGCCTCGGGCCCGGACGTCGCTACCCCGCGGACGCCCGCTCGACCTCGCCCTGACGCATCCAGGCGATGACGTCCAGCACCCGCAGCACGCCGATGTCCTCGCCGATCCCGGCCTCCGCGCGGAGCTCCGCCAGCCGGGCGTGGAGCGCCCCGCCGTCCGCGCGCAGGGCCTCGGCCAGCGACGACCAGAAGGTGTTGTCGACCTTCGGCCGCCGGAAGAGGGTCTTCACCCGGATGTCGTAGACCGGTACCAGGTGCGGCCGCTTGCGGGCCAGCAGCTTGCCCGCGACCGTCGCGCCGACCCCGTCCGGCTTGCCCGGGTGGGTGCCGCGCGGGTTCGCCAGCCGGTCCCACAGCTCCCAGGCCGGCCCGTCGGGGGCGATCAACGGGGCGTGGGCCGGATCCTCCAGCCGGGCGTCGCGGGGGATGGCGGACAGCAGCCGGTGCCAGTGCCCCCGTGGGTCGGTGAGCAACTCGACCGCTCCGTGCGCCTCGACCGAGACGCTCAGCATGGTGATCGCGACCAGGTCGTCGGCGGTGAAGCGGTCCGCCGTCTCCGGGCGGTCGCCGCCGCCGGCGAGCCGCTCGAAGTGGGCGCCGGAGTAGTACGCGTCGCCCTTGGCCCGCCGCCTGGTGAAGTACTCGCGCAGCAGGGCGACCGAAGCCGCCGTGTCCTCGAACACCGGCGGAATCCACAGCGCCGTCATGAGAGCCCCCTGTCGGTCGTGCCCGGTCCGCGCGTCCGGTCCCGTGTGCCCGGTCGCGTGTGCGCGGGGCCAGTGTGGCAGAGGGGACCGACAGGGCGTCGGCCGGTCCGGGGGCCCGCGGCCCGGTCGGCAGCGTGCCTGAAGGAACCCCTCCGGTTCACTGAACCGGCAAGGGCGGGAGGCCCGTTGAGCAGGACGGGGCGCACGGATCGTCCCCGTCGCATCGGGAGGGGCCGCGTGGGGAAAACCCTCCGCCCGACCGGCCACCGATCGATACCGTCATCCGGTGACACCCGGCGCCCGCCGAGTGCCACCGACCCGGAAGGAGCGTGAGTCCCGTGAACGGGACGGGGGAGGGGTCCGGCGCGGCGGCGGACGCGTCGGAGGTGCGGGACTTCGTCGCGGCCCTGGTCCGGGCGGGGGCGCCCGACGCGGCCGGGCCGGCCGGGCCGGCGGTGCCCGAGGGGACGGCGGAGGAGGTGATCGCCGTCGCCCGGCGGCTGGCCCTGCGCGCGGCGCCGGAACGGCGGTGGCGGCCCCGGCCCGCGCCGGTGCTGCTCCGCGTGGCGAGGGCGCTGGTGGTGGACGAGCACCCGTCGGCAGCGGAGTGGCCGGTGGCCGAGCGGCAGCGGCTGGCGCTCTGGGTCGCGGTGCTGATCGAGCACCGCGGCGAGGACGGGGTGCAGGAGCTCCTCCGGGAGCTCGACGAAGGCTGACGGCCGCCGGGCCGACGGCGCGGGCGCCGTCCACCGGGGCGACGGCGTGAGCGCCGCGGCTCACGGCCGGACGGGGCCTAACGACCGGCCAACGGCACCGGGCCCCCGCCAACGACGGCACCCCGGGCCGGGCGGGGTGCCCAGGACGGCCGGCGTTGGCGCGGCCTTGGTGCGGACTTGGCGGCCTCCGGCAGGGTGCTGTCACAGCCACCGCCGGGATGTCCGGCCGGTGCCCAGCATGCCCTGCCCGTGTCCAACGTGCCCTGCCCGTGCTGCGCCCCCTGCCCGAACCGAGAGGTAGCGCGTGTCGAAGCCGTCCGTCGCTCAGCCCACGTCCGTCACCCCGTCGTCCGAGGACCCGGCGGACGCGCCGGTGGCCGCCGCCCCGGCCCGTCCGACCCTCGACCCCGAGACGCTCGCCGAGATCCACCGGTTGCACGGCGGCTACCTGCTGCGCGCGCTGATGCGGGCCACCGGCGGGGACCGCGGCAAGGCCGAGGACATCCTCCAGGAGACCCTGCTGCGCGCCTGGCAGAACCCGGAGGCCCTGGCCGCCGGGCCCGAGGCGAGCCAGCCGTGGCTGTTCACCGTCGCCCGGCGGATCGCGATCGACCACTACCGCCGGGCCGCCGCCCGCGCCCAGGAGGTGTTCGGCGAGCCGGTGGAGGACCGTCCGGCCGCCGACGACCCGTACGACCGGGTGGTGGTGGCCCGGGACATCGCGCTGGCGCTGCGCCGGGTGCAGAAGCACCACCGCGAGGTGCTGGTCGAGCTCCACCTCAAGGACCGCTCGGTGCTGGACGCCTCGGCCCGGCTGGGGGTGCCGCCGGGGACGGTCAAGTCCCGCAACTTCTACGCGATCCGGGCACTGCGCCCGGTGCTGGCGGCGGAGCACGGGTACGCCCCGGCGGAGCCCGGGACGCCTTCGGCCGCCCGCTGACCGGGCCGGGGCCGCCCCGGCGCGGCGTGGTTCAGTCGTCCGCCGGCCGTCGGCCGGTCCGGAGGCCGAGGGCCTCTTCCAGGCCGATGGTGAACTCGCTCAGGTAGCCCGCCTGGCGGTCGACCGAGCGGAAGCGGTCCAGCGCCGAGCGCAGCCGGACGCCCACCTCGGGCCCCCGGCCGCGGGCCGACAGGTGGGCGGCGTAGGACTGCTCGGCCACCGCGTGCAGGTACGGCAGCCCGGCCTCCTGGCACGCCGCGAGCAGCCGGTGCCAGGCGAGGTCGGCGGCCTCGTCGCGGACGGTCGGCGGGAGGGCCTGCGCCTCGGTCAGCAGCGACCACAGGTGGACCTGGGTGACCGGGGTGGCCGGCAGCAGCTCCCGGGCCTCGCGGGAGAGGCGCCGGGCGCCCTCCCGGTCCCCGACGGCCAGGCTCACCCAGCCCTGGTGCACCGTGGCGTCGACCAGCCGCCGCCGGTCGCCGTGCTCCCGCGCGAGCAGGGTGGCGGAGGCCGCCAGTCGCCGCGCCTCGGCGGAGTCGCCGAGCATCGCGGTGACCATCGCCAGCGTGGCGAGCGCCCGCACGCGGACGGACCCGGCCGCGGGTCCGGCCGCGGACTCGACGGTGGCCACCGCCCGGCGCGCCGCCTCCGCCGCCTCGGGACGGCGTTCCAGCGCCACCAGGGCCTGCGCCCGGCAGTGGAGCAGCAGCGCGACCGCGACCGGATCGCCGCACCGCTCGGCCGCCTCCAGCCCCGTGCGGGCGCAGCCGAGCCAGTCGGAGAAGCGGCCGGCGCCGTAGTACAGCGAGCCGCAGGTCAGCGCGAGCCGCCAGGCGCGGGCCGGATCGGTGTCGGCGGAGGTGACCAGCGCGCTGATCGCGGGCTCCTCGGCGTCGAACCAGTCGAGCGCGGCGCGGATGCCGGCGGCGGCCGGTACGGCCCGCGGCGGATGGGCGGGCGGGCCGGTGTCCTCCTGACCGGGGTCGAGGAAGGAGCCGCAGTGCTGGAGCGCGGCGAGGTAGTAGTCGGCCAGGCGCTCGTGGAGCAGCCGACGGTGCCGCCCGGGCCGCTCCGCGAGCAGTTCGGCGCCGAACAGCCGGACCAGGTCGGTTCGGGCGTGGCGGCCGGGGGCGGCGCCGGTGAGCAGGTGGTGGCACTCCAGTTCGCCGACGGCCCGGTGGGCGGTGGCGGTGTCGGCGGCCAGCAGCGCGGCGCTCGCCGGGGTGTCCACCTCTCGTCCGGGGTGGACGGCCAGGGCGGTCAGCAGTTCGGCCGCGGCGGGGGAGAGCCGACGATGGGTCAGCCGGAGTCGTGCCGCGACGGAGAGCGTGCCGTCGGCGTCCAGGACGGCCAGCCGGGTCCGCTCGTCGGCGAGTTCGGCGACCAGCCCGGCGACCGTCCGGTCCGGCCGGTCGGCCAGCCGGGCGGCGGCGATCCGCAGGGCGAGCGGCAGGTGGTCGCAGAGGCCGGCGAGGCGGGCGGCGGCCTCCGGTTCGGCGCGCAGCCGTTCGGGGGTCAGGGCGCGCTCCAGCAGGTGCAGGGCGTCGTCCTCGGGCAGCGGACCCAGGTGCAGCACGGCGGTTCCGTCGAGGGTGACCAGGTCCTCCGGCGAGGACCGGCTGGTGACCACGGCGGTGCTCTCCGGGCCCTCGGGCAGCAGGTCGGCGACCTGGTCGGCGTCGGCGGCGTCGTCCAGCAGCACCAGCAGCCGCCGGCCCCGGGTGTGCTCGCGGTAGCGCGCGGCCCGGGCGGCGTGCCCGGCGGGAACGGCGTCCGCGGGAACGCCGAGCGCGCGCAGGAAGCCGGCCAGTACGTCCTCGGGTCGCGCCGGGTCCGGGCCGAGGCCGCGCAGTTCGGCGTGCAGCAGGCCGCCCGGGAAGCGGTCCGCGACCCGGTGCGCCCAGGCGGTGACCAGCGCGCTCTTGCCGACCCCGGCCGGGCCGACCACCAGCACCGGGCCGCCTCCGGCGCGGCCGCCCCCGGAACGACCCGGCGCGCAGGCCCGGTCGAGGCGGGCCAGGTCCGGGACGCGGCCGACGAAGTCCGGGTGGCGCCTGGGGAGCCGGCGGGGCACGGTCGAGGGCCGCGGGGCGGGCCGGGCGGCCGGGGCGGTGGCGGCCTTCGGCTCCACCGCGCGGTCGTCGGCCAGCACCTCGGCGAGGGCCGTGCGCAGCGCCGGACCGGGGTGGATGCCCAGCTCCTCGTCCAGCCGCACCCGGGCCCGGTGGTAGGCGGCCAGTGCCTCGGCCGACCGACCCGCCTGGTGCAGACAGCGCATCAGCAGGGCCACCAGTTCCTCGCGCAGCCCGTCCGTCCGCACGCCCTGCTCCAGCAGCGGCACGGCCGCCGCCCCGGCGCCCTGACTCAGCCGCAGTCCGGCCCAGCCGAGCAGGGCGGCGGTGCGCGCCCGCTCCAGCCGGTCCACCGCCGCGGCGCGCAAGGGGGTGTCGGGCAGATCCGCCAGCGCCTCGCCGCGCCACAGCCGCAGCGCCTCCCCCAGCAGCGCGACCGCCTCGGGTCCGGCGCCCGACTCGATCAGCTCCCCGGCCGCACCGGCGAGTCGCTCGAAGCGCAGCGCGTCGACCGCGTCGGCCGGGCCGGTCAGCAGATAGCCGGAGTCCCGGGTGCCCAGCTCGAACGGCGTGCCGGCGAGCACCTTCCGCAGCGCGGCGACGTGCCCCTGGACGGCGGCCCGCGCGCTGGCCGGAGGCTGCTCGTCCCACAGCAGCTCGCACAGCTGGTCCACGCTGACCAGGTGCCCCAGCCGCAGCGCCAGCAGCGCCAGGACGGCCCGCCGCTGCGCGCCCGCCACGCTCGCGAAGCCGTCCGCCCCGACCCGCAGCTCCACCGGCCCGAGCAGCCGAATCCGCACCAGTACCCTCCCCTCACCGCACGCCGCGCCGCGCTCCGCGAGGGCCGTGCGGCCCCCGGAAGTGGAGCAGTTTAGTGCGAGCGCGGGTTCCGCCGGAGCCGGACGGCCGCTCCCGCCCCCGGTGGACGCGGCCGGCCCGGCCCGCGGTCGCGGGCGGGAGCCCCCCCGCAGGGCCCGACCGGGCGTTCGGCGCCCGGTCGGCCCTATCCTCGAACGCCGGGACGTCGTCGGCGGGGGAGGAGAAGGGGCGCGTGCACATCGATCTGCTCGGACCGGTGATGGTGCGGCGGGATGACGGCACGGTGGTGACGCCCTCGGCGCCCAAGCGCCGGGCGCTGCTGGGCGCGCTCGCGGTGCGGCTGAACCGGACGGTGGCCACCGAGGAGCTGATCGAACTGGTCTGGGAGGGGTGTGCGCCGCCCACCGCGCGGGCCGCGCTCCAGGGCCACGTCGCGGCGCTGCGCCGGCTGCTGGACGGCAGCGGGCTGGAACTGGGCACCCGCGGCTCCGGGTACCTCCTGGCCGGCGAGCCCGACCGGGTCGACGTGCTGCGCTTCGGGCGGCTCTGCGAGCAGGCGGGCGTGCTGCTCCCCGAGCCCCCCGGGCCCGCCGCTCCGGCCGCTCCGGGGGCCGCCCCGGCCACCCCGGCCACCCCGGCCACCCCGGCCGTCCCGCCGACCGGCGCACCGGCCGCTCCGCCGGTGGGCGCGCCGCAGGACCCCGCACTGCCCGTGCTGCGCGCCGCGCTGGACCTGTGGCACGGTCCGGCGCTCGCCGACTGCGGCTCCGCGCTGCTGCGCGAGCGGACCCTCCCGGCACTCACCGACCTGCGGCTGCGCGCCCTGGAGCGGATGGCCGACGGCCTGCTCCGGGCCGGCCGGGGCGGCGAACTGGCCGCCGAACTCGCCGAGGCCGCCGACGCCCACCCCGCCCGGCAGCCGCTGGCCGCCCGGCTGGTGCGCTGCCTGGAGCAGGACGGGCGGAGCGCCGAGGCGCGGGAGCACTACGAACGCGTGCTGGCGCGGCTCGCCGG
>NZ_JBHUAF010000311.1:0-10258 GCF_042789895.1 Kitasatospora sp. NPDC056783 | reverse complement strand
GCCGGGGGCTCCGACAGTGTGCCCGGGGGTTCCGGCCTCTGTGGCCGGGGCCGGGCGATACGGACGGGCCTACAGCCCGACCTCGCGCATCAGCTGGCCGACCTCCGGGTTGGTCAGGCGGCGCAGCCAGCCCGACTTCTGGTCGCCCAGGGCGATCGGGCCGAAGTGGGTGCGCACCAGCTTCTCGACCGGGAAGCCGACCTCGGCCAGCATCCGGCGGACGATGTGCTTGCGGCCCTCGTGCAGGGTCACCTCGACCAGGTAGTTCTTGCCGACGTTGGAGATCACCTTGAAGCTGTCGGCGCGCGCGTAGCCGTCCTCCAGCTCCACGCCCTGGGCCAGCTGCTTGCCCAGGTCGCGCGGGATCGGGCCCTGGATCGCGGCCAGGTAGGTCTTGGTCACGCCGTAGCGCGGGTGGGTCAGCCGGTGGGCCAGCTCGCCGTGGTTGGTGAGCAGGATGATGCCCTCGGTCTCGGTGTCCAGGCGTCCGACGTGGAACAGCCGGGTCTCCCGGTTGGTCACGTAGTCGCCCAGGCACTGGCGGCCGTCCGGGTCCTCCATGGTGGAGACCACACCGGCCGGCTTGTTCAGCGCGAAGAACAGGTAGGACTGGGTGGCGACGGTCAGGCCGTCCACCTTGATCTCGTCCTTCTGCGGGTCGACCCGCTTGCCCTGCTCGGTGACGCGCTTGCCGTTGACCTCGACCCGACCCTGCTCGATCAGCTCTTCGCAGGCGCGGCGGCTGCCGACGCCGGCCCGGGCCAGCACCTTCTGGAGGCGCTCGCCCTCGGGCTCGCCGAAGGTCTTGGGCAGCTTGACCGCCGGCTTGTCGTGCCGGGCGAGGACGGCGTCCTCGATCTTGGCCTGGAGCTCGCGGGAGCGCTGCGGCTGGCGGCGCGGGTCGCCCGGGGCGCCCTGGCCCTCACGGCGCGGGCGCGGGGCCGGGCCGGGGCGCCGGCCGGCATAGCCGCCACGGGCCGGGGTCGCGTTGGGGCCGCCGCCGTACTCGGGGCGGTCGTACTTGCGCTCCTCCGGCCGCAGCGGGCGGTCCGGGTAGCGCCGGTCGTCACGCCGGTCGTCGCGACGGTCCCGCCGGTCGTCACGGCCGTACGAGCCGGAACCCGAACCGGATCCCGAGCCGCCGCGACCGCCGCCGTACGAGCCGCCACCGCCGTACGAACCGCCGCGCGAACCCGAACCCGAGCCGCCGCGACCGCCGCCGCCACCGCCGTACGAGCCGCCGCCGTAGGAGCCGCCGCCCCGGCCCCCGCCCTGTCCGCCGCGACCGCTACCGCCGCCGCTGCTGTTCCTGCCGTTGCCACTGCTACGCATCAAAGTGTCCGTACGTCGTTCCGTCTGGGATGTGCGGTCGTTTCGGCCGACCTCACCGCCCCCTACCGATCGGGCCCGGCCCGACCGGCCTCGCCACTGCCGTCCGCGGCCTGCGCGGCAGCGGCGGCGACCGCCTCCGCGATCATCGTGCCCTCCAGGGACTCCGCTTCCACGTCGTCGACCTCGGGCAGGAAGGGAGCGAGCTCCGGCAGCTCGTCCAGGCCGCGGAGCCCCATCCGTTCCAGGAAGTAGTTCGTCGTCCGATACAGGATCGCACCTGTTTCGGGCTCGGATCCGGCCTCTTCCACCAGTCCTCGCTGTACCAGGGTACGCATCACGCCGTCACAGTTCACACCGCGGACGGCGGAAACCCGAGATCTGGACACCGGCTGCCGGTACGCGACCACCGCCAGCGTCTCCAGCGCGGCCTGGGTGAGCCGGGCCTGCCGGCCGTCCAGGAGGAAGCGATCGACGGCCGCGGAGCAGGTGTCCCGGCTGTAGAACCGCCAGCCGCCCGCGACCAGTCGAAGGTCGAAACCGCGGCCCTGGGCCGTGTACTCGGCGGACAGCTCGCGCAGCGCCGCCGCCACCTCGGCCCGTGGGCGCTCCAGTGCCCCGGCCAGTCGCTCCTCCGCCACCGGCTCGTCGACGACCATCAGGACGGCCTCCAGTTCGGCGCGCAGCCCGACGTCGGCGCCTTCCCCGGTCCCCCCGGCACCGGAAGTCGACGGGGCCGACTTCTGGTGCACGACACGCGCTTCCTCGGCCGACGCGCCCCCGCCGGACGGCCCGGCCACCCCGGCAGGCCCCATCCAGCCCGGCTCCGCCCCGCCCAGCTCCGCCCTGCCCGGATCCACTCCGCCCGGATCCACTCCGGCGGACGCCGTCCCGACCGGCCCGTCCCGATCCGGCAGCAGCTCGAAGGCCGGCTCCAGCCACTCCTCGGCCCACCGCCGTCCCGGCAGCCCCAGCGGACGCCGCACCGGCCGCCCGCCCTCGTTCCCACCGCTCATCGCCGCTCGCCCTCCTCGGCCCCTCGCACGCCCTCGCCCGTCGGCCCGCCGACCCCTGCCGCCCGCTCCTCCCCGGTCCCTCGCACGCCTTCGCCCATCGGTCGGTCGAACTCGTCCGTCACCTCGACCACGCCCCGGCCCTCCTCGGCCACCCAGCGCACCCGCAGCTCGCCGAGCGCCTCCGGCTGCTCGAAGGCGAGGACCCGCTCCCGGTACAGCTCCAGCAGCGCGAGGAAGCGGGCGACCACCACCAGGTCGTCCGGCGCGTCCTCGACGAGCCGCTGGAACGAGGCCTCGCCCAGCTCGGTGAGCAGCCCGACCACCAGTCCGGCCTGTTCCCGAACGCTGACCGGCGGGGTGTGGATGTGGTCCACGTAGACGACCGGCGCGGGCCGGGGCTCCATCGCCTTGGCCGCCAGTTCGGCGAGCCGCCGCGTCCCGATGCCGATGACCACCTCGGGCAGCAGCTCCGCCTGCCGAGGTTCCAGGGCGGCGCTCCGGGGCCGACGCAGCAGCTCGGCCGCCCAGCGTTCGCCGAAGATCGCCGCCGCCCGCTTGTACGCGCGGTACTGGAGCAGCCGTGCGAACAGCAGGTCACGGGCTTCCAGCAGGGCCAGGTCCGCCTCGTCCTCGACCTCGGCCACGGGCAGCAGCCGGGCGGCCTTGAGGTCGAGCAGGGTGGCGGCCACCACCAGGAACTCGGTCGCCGCGTCCAGGTCCCAGTCCGGGCCCATCGCCCGGATGTGCGCCATGAACTCGTCCGTGACGGTGGCCAGCGCCACCTCGGTGACATCCATCTTGTGCTTGACGATCAGGCTGAGCAGCAGGTCGAAGGGGCCCTCGAAGTTGTCCAGCCGTACCCGGAAGCCGCCCGGCGACTCGTTCTCGGTCGCGCTCGCGGCGGTGGCGGCTGGTTCGGCGGTCCTGGGCATGACGGTCCATCTTCACCCATCCCCGGCCCCGGCCCCGCCCCGGGGGCCATCGACACGCCGCCCACCGGGCCCCGGCCGGCGTCCCCCCGGACGCCCCGCGAGCCCCGTACGCCCGTACGAAGCCCTCGACCCGCGCACGCACGCCCACCGCCGCGGGAAAGCCCTCCAGCGGCCACGACGCCCCCTCGGGCCCCGCACCAGCGGCCGATCCAGGCCGACGGCCTCCGGACGCCTCCGGGCGCCTCCCGACGCCTTCCCAACGCTTTCCCGGCAGCTTCCCGGCGCCTTCGCGACGCCCTGCCGACCACCCGGCGGTCTCCCCACGCCCGGTCCACGGCCACACGACCCGACGGCCCACGGCCCCACCGCGCCCGGCCCGATCCCGCGCGCCCCTAGCGCCCGCGCAACCGCCGGACCAGGATCGAGGCCTCACCGCGCTGCTCCAGGTCCGCCAGGACCACCGCGATGGCCTCCCGGACGATCCGCCCGCGGTCCACGGCCAGGCCGTGCTCACCGCGCAGCACCAACCGGGTGTGCTCCAGGTCCATGAGCTCCTCGGCGGACACGTACACCGTGATCTTCTCGTCGTGCCGCTCGCGCCCGCTGGGCCGGCGCGGCGCGCGACCGCGCGGCCGGGCGCGCCCGGCGGCACCGGTCTGCTCCTCCACGGCGCCCTGGTGCGTCCGGGCCGCCGGGGCGGCCCCGGCTCCACGGCCGCCCGGGACGGTCTTCCCGGCCGCGACGGCGCCGGCGGCGGAAGCGGGCCCGACGGCCGCGCCGGGCCGCTGCGCGGGCGCCGGCACGGTGGCCGTCGCCTGCTGGTCCGGCGTCACCTGCCGCTCGTCCTGGGCCCCCTGGGCGGACTCGGCACCCTCAGCGCCGTCCGGGCCGGTGCCGGTCCGCGCGGTCTCCGGTCTGGATGCCTCGGCGGCCGGACGCGGCGCGAGGGAGGGCGACAGCGCCATCCCGCCGGTGGTCCGGAACAGCTCGTCGGCACCCGGGAGACTCACTCGGCGGGGCGGCACCGGTCGAGCACCTCCCTGGCGAGCTGGCGGTAGGCGGCGGCACCGACCGAGTTGGTCGCGTACGTCGTGATGGGCTCGCCGGCGACGGTGGTCTCCGGGAAGCGCACGGTCCGCCCGATGACGGTGTGGAAGACGTGCTCGCCGAACGCCTCGACGACGCGCGCCAGCACCTCGCGGCTGTGCACGGTGCGCGAGTCGTACATGGTGGCCAGGATGCCGTCCAGGCGCAGCTCGGGGTTGAGCCGCTCGCACACCTTCTCGATGGTCTCCGTCAGCAGCGCGACGCCGCGCAGTGCGAAGAACTCGCACTCCAGCGGGACGATCACGCTGTGAGCGGCGGTCAGGGCATTGACCGTCAGCAGGCCCAGCGAGGGCTGGCAGTCGATGATGACGTAGTCGTAGTCGGGCAGCAGCGGCTTCAGGGCGCGCGCCAGCGCGGACTCCCGGGCCACCTCGCTGACCAGCTGCACCTCGGCGGCGGAGAGGTCGATGTTGGACGGCAGCAGGTCCATGCCCGGCACGGCCGTCTTGAGCAGCACCTCATCGGCCGTCAGGCCCCGCTCCATGAGCAGGTTGTAGACGGTGACGTCGAGCTCCATCGGGTTGACGCCGAGGCCGACCGAGAGGGCTCCCTGCGGGTCGAAGTCGACGAGCAGCACCCGGCGGCCGTACTCGGCCAGCGCCGCACCCAGGTTGATGGTCGACGTGGTCTTGCCGACGCCGCCCTTCTGGTTGCACATGGCGATGATCTGGGCGGGGCCGTGCTCGGCGACCGGCGCGGGGATCGGGAAGTACGGCAGCGGACGGCCGGTCGGGCCGACCCGCTCGCGGCGCTGGCGCGCGGCGTCGGGGGCCAGCGTGGCGGCGTACTCCGGGTCCGGCTCGTACTCGGCGTCCGGGTCGTCGTAGGCGCCGTAGGCGAACTCGCCGTAGGCCAGGCCGTAGGCCGCCAAGTCGGCGTCGTGATCGGTCACCGTGGTCACCTGTGCTGTGTTCTGGCGTGCTTCGAAGGTACGGAGTGCGACCGAGCCGACCTCGGCCGAGCCCACGGAGGGCTGCCGGGCCCCGGGCTCCTCACTCGGCTGGCCGGCGGTGAGCTCCGCCAGTCCTGGCTGACCACCCCCGGGAGCAATTGTCGACTCATTCACAAGTCGTCTTACCTCCTTGGGCATCCAGGACTCTATGTCGATTCGTCAGCGTGGCAGCATGCCGACGGTTTGCGACTCTAGGCCGTTCAAGGCGTTCGCAGCAACACAATCCACGGTAGTGGGCAGGATGTGTCGACTATCGAGCGGGCTGCTGTCAAGGGATGAGCGGGCCATCGACCCCGGCGTTTCCGTGGGCGGGTGACATGACCGACGGATATTGACGACAGAGCGACCCGCTCGCTCCATCCGCCGTTCACGGGCACGGCGAAGCCCCCGGCCCGAACGGATCGGGTCGGGGGCGAACGACCGCCGCGCGGTCAGGGGGTTCAGGCGAGCACGCTCTCCAGGGAGACCGACTCCAGGCCGAAGGCCTCGGCCACGGCCGGGAAGGTGATCTGGCCCTCGTGCACGTTCAGGCCCTTGGCGAGCGCGGCGTCGCGGCGCAGCGCCTCCTTCCAACCACGGTTGGCCAGCTCCAGCACGTACGGCAGGGTGGCGTTGGTCAGCGCGTAGGTGGAGGTGTTCGGGACCGCGCCCGGCATGTTGGCCACGCAGTAGAAGACCGAGTTGTGGACCTTGAAGGTCGGGTCGTCGTGCGTGGTGGCGTGCGAGTCCTCGAAGCAGCCGCCCTGGTCGATGGCGATGTCGACCAGCACGGAGCCCGGCTTCATGCGGGAGACCAGCTCGTTGGTGACCAGCTTCGGGGCCTTGGCGCCGGGGATCAGCACGGCACCGACGACCAGGTCGGCCTCCAGGACGGCCTTCTCCAGCTCGAAGGAGTTCGACACGATGGTCTTGACCTTGGTGCCGAAGATGCGGTCGGCCTCGCGCAGCTTGTTGATGTCGCGGTCCAGCAGGGTCACCTCGTAACCCATGCCGACGGCGATGGTGGCCGCGTGCCAGCCGGAGACGCCACCGCCGATGACGACGGCCTTGGCCGGGTGGGTGCCGGGCACGCCGCCCGGCAGGGTGCCACGGCCGCCGGCCGGGCGCATCAGGTGGTACGAGCCGACCTGCGGGGCCAGGCGGCCCGCGACCTCGGACATCGGGGCGAGCAGCGGCAGCGCGCCGTTCGTCTGCTGCACGGTCTCGTACGCGATGGCGGTGGTGCCCGAGGCGATCAGCGCGTCCGTGCCGGGGCGGTCGGCCGCCAGGTGCAGGTACGTGAAGAGGGTCTGGCCCTTGCGCAGCCGGTGGTACTCGGAGGCGATGGGCTCCTTGACCTTCAGCAGCAGGTCGGCCGTGGCCCACACCTCGTCGGCGGTGGGGAGGATGGTGGCGCCGGCGGCCACGTACTCCTCGTTGGGGATCGAGGAGCCGACACCGGCGTTGTCCTCGATGTAGACCTCGTGTCCGTTGCGGACCAGCTCATGCACGCCGGCGGGCGTGATGGCCACGCGGTACTCGTGGTTCTTGACCTCGCGGGGGATGCCGACCTTCACGACTGAACACGTCCTCTTGCCATGGGGGTCCCGACCGGAGAAGACCGGTGGGCGACGCGCACGTGGGGAGCCTCCGGAGAGCCCGGGGCGGGGATCGCTGCGCGACTGAGTCCGAGTGTAATGAAGCCCAGTCGGCGTGTCAGCCTTCCAAAGTGAATAATTTTCCCGCACACATTGGCAGGTTCGTAGGCTTCCCCTGCGACTTACCCACCAAAGACCTTCCAACCAGGCATATTCGACAATACTCCCGAAACGCCCATCACCATCCCGCGTCGACGCGTTCCCGCAGGTCCGTGAGGGCTGTTCCGACGGCCTCCAGACCGCGTTCGTCGCCCAGCCGGCGCAGCACCGCGAGCGCGGCCCGGTACTCCCGGTCGGCCTCGTCGAAGCGGCGCTGCGCGGTGTGCGCCTCGGCGACCCGGGCGAGCAGCCGGGCCTCGGACGCGTGGTCCCCGAGCGCCTGCCGCAGGCCGAGCGCCCGCCCGTACCAGTCGGCGGCACGCACCGCGTCACCGAGCGCCCGGTGGCAGTTGGCCGCGCTCTCCAGGGCCCGGGCGCACAGCGGCTCGTCGTCGGCCGTCCGGGCGTGTTCCAGGGCGGCCCGGTAGTGCCCGGCGGCCCGTTCCCAGTGGCCCGCCGAGGCCTGGAGGTCGCCCAGGTTGAGCAGCGCGGCCGAGGCCCGGCGGGGGCGTCCGTTGCGCTCGGCGACGGTCAGCACCAGCTCGTGCAGCCGGTAGAGGTCGGTGGGCGCGGCCGCTCCGGTCAGCGGCAGCGCCCGCAGCAGCGCGGTGACCAGCCGCCCGGCCGAACCGTCCAGGTCCCCCTGGCCGATCGCGTCGGCCACCGCTCCGAGCAGCGACTCCCGCTCGCCGAGCAGCCATTCCCGGGCGTGCTCGGCCGAGTGGAGCCGCAGCGGGGCCGGCAGCGGGTCGGGCCCGGGGCCGGCCGCCGGGTCGAGCAGCGCCCGGGCCGACTCGGCGAGCCGGACCAGCCGCTCCAGCAGCCGGGCTCGGGCGAGCTCGGTCTCGGCGGGCCGGTCCTCCCGCTCGCGCAGCCGGACCAGCCGCGGGTAGATCCGGCCGGGCACCCGGTAGCGCGGGGTGCCGTCGGCGGCCGGCGCCTCCTCCCCGAGCAGCTCCCGCTCGGCCAGCGCGGCCAGCGTCGCGGCCGCGTCCGGCGTCGGGCAGCCGACCAGGGCGGAGGCGGTGCGCGGATCCGCGGTCTGCGCCGGGGCCAGGGTGAGGGTGCGCAGCATCCTCGCCTGGACTGCCGGGAGCCCGCGGTACAGCAGGGTGAAGGCGCCGAGCAGCGGGTCGTTGTCTGGGACGGGCACCGGCTCGGCCGGCTCGGGACCGGGCTTCACCCAGTCCGCCGGGTCACCGGCCGTCTCGGCACCGGAGGCGTCCGCGCCCTTCTCCTCCGTCTCCCCCTTCTTCCCCGGCCCGCCCTGCGCCGGAGCGTCCTTCACCGGCCCGGCCGTCGCGGCCGCCTTCTCCCGTCCCTTGCCCTGTCCTCGCTCCGGCCCCCTCTTCCGCCCGTTGTCCCGTCCCCGCTCCCGTCCCCGCTCCGCCCCCTCCTTCGGCGCCCCCTCCGGCTCCGACCCGGCGGCACCGACAGCCCCGGCGGCCCCCGAGGCGGCCGTCTGCTCCCCCACCACCCGATTGAGCTCACGCGCCGCGTCCGTCACCGCGGTCTTCGGGTTCCCGCGCAGCCACCCCGCCATCAGCCGCAGCGCCGCCGGCCGGCTGGCGCAGGCCTCGGCCAGGTCGGCCCCGCCCACCGGGTCGCAGGAGATCCGGGTGCCGCCGACCAGGTCGGCCAGCAGTTCACCGGAGGCCTGCCGGTCCAGCCCGCCGAGGATCACCGGATCGATGTCCTCGATCCCGGTGAGCGGCCCGGCCGTGGTGGCGAGCACCAGGCAGCCGGGCTCGTCGGCGAGCAGCGGCCACACCTGCCCGGCGTCCCGGACGTCGTCCAGCACGAGCAGCACCCGCAGCCCTTCGAGCGCCTCGCGCAGCGCCACGCAGCCCGGCTCGTCCCGCCCGTCCTCCCCCGCCCCGGGCAGCGGTACGGCGCCCTGCGGATCGAGCTGCTCCAGCAGCAGCCGGGCGGCCCGGGCGGGCGGCATCCGGCCGCCGTCCGGGGCGGACAGCCGGACGAACAGCACGCCGTCGGGATAGTCGGCGGCGACGGTACGGGCGAAACGGGCGGCCAGCGCGGTCCGCCCGGAGCCGGGACGGCCGGCCAGCACCAGGACCGGGCAGCGCCCGCTCGCCGGACGGGCGGCGGCCGCCCGCAGCGCGGCCAGTTCGGCCCGCCGACCGACGAAGAGCGCGGGCCCGGCGGGCAGCCGCTCCAGGCCCGGGACGGCCCCGGCGGGCGCGCCGGGGCCGGGATCCATCGTCGCCGTCTTCCTTGCCACCCGTGCCACTCCCGACGTCATCCCGCGCTCGGCATCCGACGCCCGGCATCCGGTGCCCAGCCTCCGGGGGTCTGCGGAGGCGGCCCGGGGCGGGCGCCCTGTCTGCGAAGCGTAGTTCGACCGTCCGGCTCAGCAGAGGTGACATCCGGTCGTACGAATCCGCAAATCACCCCAACGACTCAACGCGAGGGAACGGGCGGGGCCCGGCTCGGTCCTCGAAAGGTCTGGCCGACTCGACCCGCGAAGGGCCGGCTCGGCTCAGACCCCGAAGGGCCTGGCCGGCCAGGGCGAGTCCGCCGGGCGCAGCGTGTCGAGCCCGCCCGGGCCGGTGAGCGCGGCGTGCACGGCCAGGGTGCCGGTGACCAGCGTCGGGTTGTGCAGCGCCCCGGCCTGGATCAGCTCGATCAGCTCCGGCACCGGCACCCAGCGCACCTCGATCTCCTGCTCCTCGCCCTGGGCCGCGAAGCGCTCGCCCTCGGCCGGTGCCAGGTCGGTGGCCAGGAACATCCGCAGCGCCTCGTCGGTGCCGCCCGGGGAGGTGTAGTAGTCGGCGAGGATCCGCCAGGTGCCGGCCTTGCAGTACGCCTCCTCGTACAGCTCGCGCTGCGCGGCGTGCCACGGGTTCTCGCCGGGCACGTCGAGCAGGCCCGCCGGCAGCTCCCACAGCCGCTGGCGCACCGGGTGGCGGTACTGGCGCAGCACCAGTACCCGCTGCTCGTCGTCCAGGGCGAGCACCGAGACCGAACCGGGGTGGGTCTGGTAGTCACGACGGGCCCAGCTGCCGTCGGGCATCCGGACCTCCTCGCTGCGGACCCCGGTGACCTTGCCCTGGAACGGGGTCCCGCTCGCCCGGACCTCCCACTCCTCCGCCACGTCGGCGATCCCCTGGCGGCTCTGCTCGTCCATCGCTCTCCCCTTTTCGTCAGTACGACACAATCTAACGC
>NZ_JBHUAF010000310.1:0-10296 GCF_042789895.1 Kitasatospora sp. NPDC056783 | reverse complement strand
GCGGGGTGCCACAACGCAGCCCCGCCGAGCCCGGGTTCGCGCCCGAAGGGCCCTCGGCTCCGTCAGTACGGCCGCACCAGGACGTGCGCGGCGCCGGGGACGCCGACCTTCAGCAGCTCGTCCTCCTCCGGTGTGGTCGCGGTGCCCGTCTCCTGCTTGAGGATCGCCCGGGACAGCGCCTGGACCCACATCGCGCGCGGGCGGCGGCGCTCCTCCCAGGCGGTGAGGGCGGCCGGGACGGTGTCGGCCGCGTCGAGGCTCTGGGCGAGCACCAGGGCGTCCTCGACGGCCATCGCGGCGCCCTGCGCCAGGTGCGGGGTGGAGGCGTGGGCGGCGTCGCCCGCGAGGACGATCCGGCCGACGTGCCAGGGCTCCTCGACGGTGACCTGGGAGATCCGCGAGTAGACCACCGCGGCCGGGTCGGTGACCTGTGCCAGCGCCTCGGCGATCGGGCCGCCGAAGCCCGCCAGCCGCTCGCGCAGCTGCTCGTGGGCGTGCTCCGGGTCCGGGCGGAAGTCCTCGGCCTCGGCGAAGACCGAGCCCAGGTACATCAGCTCCGCGCTGATCGGGGTGAGCAGCGCCTTCGCCCTGAGGTTGCCGGAGGACATCACCACGCCCCGCACCTCGGGCGAACGCGGCAGCGTGACGCGCCAGTTGGCGAAGCCGGTGTACTCGGGGGCGTACGTCTCGCCGTACAGCCGGCGGCGCAGCGGCGATCCGATGCCGTCGAAGCCGACGACCAGGTCGTAGCGGCCGGTGTGACCGTCGGTCAGGGCGGCCTCGACGCCGTCGGCGTCCTCGGTCAGGGTGGCGATGGTGGTGCCGAACCGCACGGTGGCACCGGCCTTGACGGCGGCGTCGGCCAGGACCCGGGCGAGCGCCGGGCGCGGGATGCCGTTGTTGGAGGGGGCGTCGCCCATCCGGGGCTGGGGGATGCTGGCGAGGGTGGCGCCGGCCGGGTCGCAGATGGTCAGCACCTCCCACTCGAAGCCGGCGGACAGGCAGTCGTCCAGGACGCCGATCTCGCGCATCACGTGCAGGGCGTTGGACGGCTGGATGATGCCGACGCCGAGGGCCTCCAACTGCTCGCGCAGCTCGGCGACATCGACCCGGTGGCCGCGCTCGGCGAGGGCGGTGGCGAGGGTGAGGCCGCCGATGCCGCCGCCGTGGACGAGGACGCGCAGGGGACTGGTCATGGGGAGTGCTCCGGAAGGAAGTTCAGGCGGATCGGGGTGGGGCGGCGCGGGTTCAGCCGACGCGGGCCGAGGCGAGGTCCATCAGGTGGTCGACCAGGGCGAGCAGCAGGTCCCGCCCGAAGTCACGCTCGCGCACGTCCCCGAGCAGCATCGGCACCTGTGGGTCGAGGTCGAGCGCGGCCCGGATCTCCTCGGGGGTACGGGTGTTGGTGTTGTGGAAGCAGTTGATCGCGACCACGAACGGGATGCCCCGGCTCTCGAAGAAGTCGATCGAGGCGAAGCTGGTGTCCAGCCGCCGGGTGTCGGCGATGACGATGCCGCCGAGGGCGCCGTTGACCAGGTCGTTCCACATGAACCAGAAGCGCTCCTGGCCGGGCGTGCCGAACAGGTAGACGACCAGCTCGGGGCTGATCGTGATCCGGCCGAAGTCGAGCGCGACGGTGGTGGTGGTCTTCTGGTCGACGCCGGCCAGGTCGTCGACGCCGACGCTGGCCCGGGTCAGGTACTCCTCGGTGCGCAGCGGGGTGACCTCGCTGACCGAGCCGACCAGGGTGGTCTTGCCGACGCCGAAGCCGCCCGCGATCAGGATCTTGACGGCGGCCGGGGCGGCCGGGGCGTCGGGGTCGTCGGTGGCGGAGTGGGGTGTTGCCATGTTCAGAGTCTCCGGAGTCCTTCGCGTACGGCCGTGAGCAGGCCGAGGTCCACGCCCCCGGCGGCCCGGGCCACCGACAGCGGTGCCCGGGCCTTCAGCAGGCCCTGGGCGACCAGGTCGCCCAGCAGGATCTTGGTGACCGAGACCGGGAGGTCCAGGCCCGCCGACACCTCGGCGACGGCTGCCGGGCGGCGGCAGTGTTCGAGGATCAGCCGGTGCTCGGGCTGGAGGCCGCGCACACCGGCGCGGCTGCCCCGCGCCAGGGCCGCGTCGGCCTTCTCCTCGTCCGTGGTGAGCACGGTGATGAGGGTGAGGTCGTCGCGCTCGGGCGCGGTCCGGCCGCGGGTGATGGTGTACGGGCGCACCATGGTGCCCGACTCGTCCTCCGCCTCGTCCTCCGCCAGGTCGCTCCAGTGCGGCACCGCTCCGCGCCGCCAGCCGTCGTCCCGGCCGGACTGCGGACCGGACTGCGGACCGGGCCCCGGGGCGGCGGCGGGGACGGGCCGCGGACCGGCCGGCCGGTCTCCTCCGGGGCCGTCCTCCCAGGCGTCGTTCCCGTACGGGTCCACCCGCGTCAGCCCCGGTTCCGGGCGGCGAAGGCGTCGAAGGACGCCGGAGCGGCGGGGGCGGCGGTGTCGTCGTGGCGGACCGGGGTGCCGAGCTTCTGGCCCACCTGCTGCACCAGGGTGTGCATCGCGACGGACATCACCTCGGCGTCCACCTCCTGGGAGGCGACCACGGCCAGGTGGGTGCCCTGGGCGGCGGCGATGATGAACAGCCAGCACTCGGCGAGCTCGACGATCACCTGGTGCACCGGGCCGCCGTCGAAGAGCTGCCCGACGCCGCGGGCCAGGCTCTGCTGGCCGGTGGCGACGGCCGCCAGGCGCTCGGCGTCGGCCCGCTCGATGGTGCGGGAGTGGCTGACCACGAGGCCGTCGTCGGAGAGCAGGACGGCGTTCCTGGTCCCGGGCACCGAGTCGACGAGTCCGTCCAGCAGCCAGTCCAGGTCCTGGTGGGTGGCGATCGTGCGGTTCATGACTGCTCATCCGTTCGTGTGGTTCGGGAGTCCGCGGCCGGGAGGGCCCAGGGGGACGGTGCGGTGGCCGGAGGACCGGCGGGTGCGGCGGAGGGGGCCGCCGGGGTGGCGGACGCGGGAAGCGGGTGCTCGCCGCTGTCCTGGGCCCGGGCGGCGCGGGACTGGCGCTGGAAGGCGCCGATCGCCGCGCCGGAGCGCCGGACCGGCCGCCCGGCCCGCTCGAACGGGCTCGCGGGCCCGGTGTCCACGGCGGGGCGCTCGACCCACTGGGGCTGGGCCGGCGGCACCCGCAGCTCGGCTGCCAGGCTCGCCTGCCGGACCCGCTGCGGCAGCGGGGGCTGGCCGTTCTCGGCCGGGCTGTACGGCACCGAGGTCGGGTACTCGCGGCGCCGCTCGGCCAGCCGGTAGTGGTCGGCGGGGCGGTACTGCTCGTCGGCGTACGGGGCCTCTGCCTCGGTGACCCGGGCGTAGGCGATGTCCGGGTAGGCCGGGGCGTCGTGCGCGGGCGCCGGGTCGGCCGGGGAGGTGTGCTCGATCGGCTGCTCCGGCCGGAGCGCCGGCTCGGGCGGAACGGGCTGTCCGGAGTGGTACGGCTGCTCGTGCCCGTACGGCTGTTCCGCCGGGAAGGGCGGCTCCTGCCGGTACGGCTGCTCGGGCTGCTCGGCCACGAACGGCGTGAACTGCGTGAGCGGTGCGAGCGGCTCGGCCGGCTCGGCCGGTGCGAACGGCCCGGCCGGCGCCGGCGGCAGGTACGGGGGGTACGGCTCCTGCGGCAGCGCCGCTCCGTGAAGGCCGGCCTCCGGCTCCGGCCCGGCGGCGGCCGGCGGCAGCGGCACCGGAGCCGTCTGCGGCGCGAAGTCACCGAGCGGGAAGGACTCCACCGGCGCGACCGGCGGCCCGGCCGGCACCTGGGCGGGTGCCTCGTCGGAGGCCGAGCGCACCGCCCGGCGTGAGCGGCGCACCAGCGGGATCGGCTCGGCGGCGATGGCGCCGGCACCGTCCGGCAGCCCGGTGTCGCCCTCGATGACCAGCTCGTCCGGGACGAGCACGACCACCCGGGTGCCGCCGAAGGCGGACGGGCGGAACTCGATCCTCAGCCCGTGCAGCGAGGCCAGCCGGGCGATCACGTGGAAGCCGAGGCGGATGTCGTCGGCCCGGGCCAGCACGTCGGTGTGCGGCGGGCGGCTCATCAGTTCGTTGGCCTGGTCGTACTGCTCCGGGTCCATGCCCAGGCCCCGGTCCTCGATCTCGATCGCGAGCCCGCGGCCGACCATGGCGGCGCGCACCTCGACCGGTGTGGGCGGCTTGGAGAAGGTGGTGGCGTTCTCCATCAGCTCGGCGAGCACGTGAGCGACCGGGCCGACGGCCCGCTCGGAGAGCCACGGGTGGCCCTCGATGTCGATCGAGATCCGGCGGTAGTCCTGCACCTCGCCCTGCGCCGCGCGCAGCACGTCCAGCAGCGGGACGGGCTTGCGCCAGCGCCGCTGCGGCTGGCCGCCGGCCATGATGACGAGGTTCTCCTCGTAGCGGCGCAGCCGGGCGGTGAGGTGGTCGAGGTCGAAGAGGCCCTCCAGGACCTCCGGGTCGTCGTGCCGGCGCTCCAGCTCGTCCAGCTTGCGCAGCTGGCGGCCGATCAGCAGCTGGGTGCGGCGGGCGATCCGCTGGAGCAGCCGCTCGAAGCCGCGGTGCTGTTCGGCCTGGCCGACGGCGGCCTCCAGGGCGGCGGAGCGGGCCAGGTTGAGCGCCTGGCCGAGGCGGGCCAGCTCGTCGGTGCGGTGGTCGGCCGGGCCGGCCTCGATGGAGTGGGTCTCGGTCTCGACGTCCACCTGCTCGCCGCGGCCGAGGCGTTCGACCACCTCGGGCAGGGTGCGGCGCATCTCCTCGGCCTGGGTGTGCAGGTCCTTGATGCGGCGGCGCAGCGAGCGGCTCAGGCGCCAGGAGGCGGTGACGACCGCGATGACGGTGATCAGGCCGATGACGGTGGTGAGCACCACGCGGGTGAGCATGCCGAGGATGGCGCCCTTGGCGACCTCGATGATGCCGTTGGTGCGGTCCTCGATCGCCTTGACCAGCGGCGGGTTGAGCCCGTCGAGGGCCTGGCGCCACTGGTCCTGGGTCGCGGGGAGCTTGACGGTGCCGTTGGCGTCGGGGGCGGTGGGCTTGAGCAGGGCCTGTTCGACGGCGGCCTTGCCCTGCCAGGACGGGCTGTTGAGCAGGTCGTGCCAGGCGGGTGCCTCGGAGTCCGGGATGTACGGGATGACCTGGACGTCGAGCAGGTGGTCCTGGGCGCCGATCAGCTGCTGGACCTGCTGGTAGTCGGCGACGGACAGCCGGCCGCTGGGCCAGCCGCGGGCCAGGACGGCGTCCTCGCGGGAGAGCATCTCCTTGGCCCAGAAGGAGTTGACCAGGGTCTTGGACAGCCAGGTGACCTCGCCGGTGTCGACCCGGCTGAGTGCGGTGAACAGCCGCAGGTCGACGCTGATCAGGTCGGTGTAGTAGGCGTAGACGCTCTGCTGGTCGGTGGTGCCGCGGTCGACGGCGGCGCGCTGCTCGGCGAGCTTGCCCATGGCCTGGCGGGCTTCGACGACGGCCGCGCGGACCTCGGCGGGGGCGTTGTCGGCGGTCGTGCCGGAGAGGGTCTGGAACTGCCGCACCGCGTCGTCGGTCAGCTGCCGCTGGTGGCGCAGCCGGTCGGTGTCGGAGGCGGGCCGGGCGAGCGCCTCGGCGCTGAGCCGGCGTTCCTCCTGGAGGTTGTAGTAGACGATGTTGGAGGGCTGGCCGGCCTTCTGCGCGATGGTGGCCTGGTCGGCCAGCCGCTGGAAGTCGGCGATGGTCTCACCACTGGTCACGGCCCAGAGGGCGGCCAGGGCGATGCTGGGGACGACGGCCAGGACGAGCAGCGCCGTCCGCAGGGACAGGCGTGGACGCCTGCGGGGGCCCTTCGGCGTCGGGGGCCGCCGATTCGCACGCGCGCGCAGAGCTGACTCCTTGAGGCTGGCGGCCGGCCGGTGAGGGGCGGGCCGTCCGGGGCACGGGCTTTTTGACGAAGCGATACTAGTCATATCGTTTGATAGGAGTGAAAAACCGTTCACTACCTGGGCCGTACTTGTGCACGTGAAGGGCACAATGTCATGCGTTCGTTGACTGTACGTATGCGGAGCAGCTGGTTCCGGACCCGCGTGACACAGTGTCAATGAGGCGCGCGGCCGAAGGATGTCCAGGGTGTGAAAAGTGTGTGACGCCCCACCGGGAGCCGCTCCGCGGGCCGCCGGCCGGTCGTCAGTGCGCCAGCAGGCGGGACCGGGTGGCCTCCAGTTCCGCCGCCAGCACCCGTCCGGCCTCCTCCGGATCGCCGTCGCGCAGCGCCCGGACGAGGTCGGCGTGCGACTCGTAACCGTGGTTCGGGTCCTCCGCGCGCAGGTCGAACAGCCCGACCAAGGTCGCCAGTTGCTCCCGCAGAACCGGGGTGAACTGGGCGAACAGGTCGTCCAGGACGGGATTGTGGGCCGCCGCCACCACGGCGGTGTGCAGGGCGATGTCGGCCTCCGTGAAGGCGGCGTCGTCGGCCCCGCCCGCCGCCCGGCGCCCCGCCAGCGCGGCGTCGAGCGCGGCGAGGTCCGCCTCCGTGCGGCGGGTGGCCGCCAGCCTGGCCGCCTGCACCTCGACCATCGTGCGCACCTCGTAGACGTGCGCCAGCTCGGCGCGGCGCAGCCGGGCGGCCCAGTCCCCGGTGGGCCGGTCGGCGGTGACGAGCACCCCGGAGCCCTGGCGGCTCTGCACCATCCCGGCCGCCGCGAGGGTGCGCAGCGCCTCCCGGACGGTCGAGCGGCCGACGCCCAGCTCCTTGGCCAGCGCCACCTCGCCCGGCAGCTTCTCGCCCACCGGCCACCGGCCGGCCCGGATCTGCTCCTCCAGCCGCGCGGCGGCCTGTTCGGCGAGGGGGGAGGGGCGGAGCGCGGCCATCGGTTTCACCTGTCAGGTTGTCTGAGGACTTGAGTCGTGGTAAGTCTACCCGGCAGGCAGCCGTGGACGCCCACCCCCCCGGGGGCCTTCTTCTTGGTGGCCGCGGCGGGGCGTGACCTGACCGGCACCCCGCTGCGGGGCGCCGTCCTGCCGGTCCCCGGTACCCGCCCGAGGAAACCCGCCCTGCGCTTCCCGACCCCGCACGCCCCCGCCGGACCCGTCCCGGCCGCCGCCCCCGCCTGGAACCCCCGGCGCGGCGGCACCATGCCCTCCCACCGCTGCCGCCCCGCCCACGAGCGGGTCCACGTGCCCGCCCTGCTGCGCCGCCGGCCCGGCCGGCGGATCGAGCGGGCCCCGCTGGTCGGTGCCCTGCCTGCCGATCGACCCGGCCGACCTGGGGCGGGACCACGAAGCGGTGATCCGGGTCGGCAGCCAGTCGGGCAAGGGCGGGATCGCCCACCTGCTGCACACCGGGGAGGGGCTGGAACTGCCCCGGCGCCTGCGGATCGAGTTCCCCCGGGTGGTGTGGGGAGCCGGCCGGGACGCCTCGGTGCTCACCGCAGGCGCCCGGGCGGTGCTGAGCGCCGTCGCGCGCGCCTCCGGGGCTCCGGCGGCCTCCCCCGGCCTCCCCGGCCCCTCCGGAGCGGAAGGCATGATGGGCCGATGACATCCCCCCTCCCCGCCCGCAGCCAGGCCGTCGCCGAGGCCCTGGCGGCGGCCGGCATCCCCGGCGAGATCCGCGTCCTGCCCGACTCCGCCCGCACCGCGGCCGAGGCCGCCGCCGCACTCGGCTGCGAGATCGGCGCCATCGCGAACAGCCTGGTCTTCCACTGCGACGGCGCCCCGCTGCTGGTCATGACCAGCGGCGCCCACCGGGTCGACACCGCTTACCTGGCAGGGCAGTTGGGCACCGGCCCGATCGAACGCGCCAGCGCCGCCCAGGTCCGCGAGGCCACCGGCCAGGCCATCGGCGGCGTCGCCCCGACCGGCCACCCGACCCGGTTGCGCACCGTCGTCGACACCGCGCTGGAGGCGTACGAGGTGCTCTGGGCCGCCGCCGGACACCCGCACACCGTCGTGCCGATGACGTACCGGGAGTTGCTCACCGTCACGGGCGGCACACCGGCCACCGTGGCGGGCCGGTAACCGCAAGGGCCGATCGCTCTCGGGCTGCGGACACCGGCAGTGGGCGGATACTGGAGGAGTGGAACGAACCGTTCCCCGCGTCGCCGAACCGGCGGCCGGAACGGTCCGGCCACGGGCAACGGCCTCCAGGTCCCCGCGACCGCGCCGTCAGCGCCGGTCTCGGGCGCACGGGAGTGCCGCCGAGACGAGAGAGAGAAGCCGTGATGAGTTACTTCGGTCGTCGTGAAGACAGGGATCGCCGCCGTCGTCGCCGCAACCGCCGTGGGCACCACCGTCGTCGCTTCGGCATGTGGTGACGGTGAGTTCGGCGGGGACTGCACACGGCAGTTCTGATTAGCACCATCACAAGGGGCCGGCGGCGCCACCGCCGGCCCCTCACCCTGGGAGTGACGCCGCCGCCGTCCCGACGGCGACGCGTCCCGTCACGAAGCCACGCCGCTTCCTAGAGCAACGGACCGTGTCCATGCGCGATGTGGCGCCTGCGGGCGACCGGGGGGCGGACGAGACCGGAGACCAGCGGACCGGAGACCAGCGGACCGACGACCAGGGCCCGGTGGCGGACTCACCCCTCATCCCGCTGCGGGAGCTGTTCCACCGGTTCTGGCCGTGGGTGCGCCCCGATGTGCGCTGGCTGCCGGTGAGCGGGGTCCTGCTCGTCCTCGGGGCCTTCGGCGAGGTCGTCTCCGTCTGGCTGTTCAAGGACCTGATCGACGACGTCCTGGTGCCCCGGCGCTTCGCCGACTTCTGGCCGCTGGCCGGCCTCATGCTCGGCGCGTCCGCCACCGCCGCGCTGTTCACCTACGCGGGCACCTACACCAGCACCAGGACGGCCGAGCGCGTCATGCTGCGACTGCGCACCGACACCCTCGCCCACCTGCACACCCTGCCACCCGACACCCTGGAGACCCGCTGGCGGGGCGACCTGGTCGCGCGACTGACCACCGACATCGCCGCGATCGAGCAGATGGTGGCCACCGGACTGGTCGAGGGCGCCGTGGCCTCCGTCAGCCTGGTGCTGTTCACCGGCGCCGCGTTCTACCTGAGCTGGCCGCTCACCGTGGCCGCGCTGCTGGCCGCCCCGCTGTTCATCCTGACCACCAGCCTGTTCGGGCGCCGCATCCGGCGCCGGGAACGGCAGGTCCAGCGCCGGGCGGGCGGGGTCACCGCGCTGCTGGAGGAGAGCCTGCGCAACGCGGCGGTCACCCGGACCTGCGGCCAGGAGGAACGCGAGGTCGAACGGGTCCACCGGGAGGGCCGGGCCCTGCTGGACGCCGAACTCGCCGCAGCCCGGGTCGCCGACCTCTACCAGCCGCTCGTCGGCGTGCTGCAACTGCTGGCCGGGCTCGCCGTGGTGGGCGTCGGCGCGCTGGAAGTCGTCCACGGGAACCTCAGCCTCGGCGGCCTGCTCGCCTTCGCCGCCTTCATGGCCCAGCTGTTCGAGCCCGCCGAGCAGCTCGCCGCCCTCGTCCCGCTCGCCGGCACGGCCTGCGCCTCGGGCGAACGCGTCCTGGAACTGCACGACCTCACCAGCCCGGTGCGCGAGCCCCCCACCGCCCGGGACACCGGCCCGGTCCGCGGCCGGCTCACCCTCCGCGGCGTGCGGGCCGGCTACCCGGGCGCCACCGGACTGCCCGGGCCGCCCGTCCTGACCGGCCTGGACTTCGACCTGAGCCCCGGCGCGAGCCTGGCCGTCGTCGGGCCCAGCGGCAGCGGCAAGTCCACCCTCGCCAAGCTCCTGGTCCGCTTCCTCGACCCGCAGGCCGGCACCGTCCGCCTCGACGGGCGGGACGTGCGCGACCTCACCCTGGTCTCGCTGCGCCGGGCGGTCACGCTGCTGCCCCAGGAAGCCCCGCTGTTCCACGGGTCCATCGCCGACAACATCGCCTACGGCCGCCCCGACGCCCCGCCCGCCGACATCGAACGCGCCGCCCGCAACGCCGGCGCCCACGACTTCGTCACCGCGCTCCCGGACGGCTACCGCACCGTGATCGGCGCCGACGGCTTCCAGCTCTCCGGCGGCCAGAGCCGGCGCGTCGCCATCGCCCGCGCCTTCCTGCGGGACACCCCCGTCCTGGTCCTGGACGAACCCACCAGCGGCCTGGACCCGCACACCGTCGAACAGCTGGTCCCCGCGCTGCGCCGGCTGATGGCGGGGCGCACCACCGTGCTGATCACCCACGACCGGGCCCTGCTGCCGCTGGCCGGCCACGTCCTCACGCTGCGCCCGCCGGACGCCGCCGGGCCGGACCCGGGCCCGGGCCCGGACGGGGCGCGGGGGGCGAGTTCGGGCGCCGGTCCGGGCG
>NZ_JBHUAF010000309.1:0-10312 GCF_042789895.1 Kitasatospora sp. NPDC056783 | reverse complement strand
GCGGGGCGGGGGCGCCTCCGACGGCGGCGGGGCCCTTCCCGCGCCGCCCAGACCGTCCACACCTCCCATCCCACACCTCCCACACCCATCGCCTTCGGACGGAACAGCGCCGGAGGGTTCGAGGGGAGCAGCGATGTCCGAGAACAGCGCGGCCTCGGGACTCGGTCCGCGGCCTCTGATCAGCGTCGTGGTCCCGTGTTTCAACGAAGAGGAGGTCCTGCCCGCGACCTACGAGCGGCTGACCGCCGTGATGAGCCGTCTGGCCGGCTGCGACCACGAGTTGGTCCTCGTGGACGACGGCAGCACGGACCGTACCTGGGAGGTGCTGCGGGAGCTGGCCGCGGACGACCCCAGGGTCCACCTGGTGCGGTTCAGCCGGAACTTCGGCCATCAGTGCGGACTGCTGGCGGGCCTCCGCGAGGCGGCCGGCGACGCGGTGGTGATGATCGACGCGGATCTGCAGGACCCGCCCGAGGTCATCCCCGAACTGGTGGAGCGCTGGCGGCAGGGCTGGCCCGTGGTGTCCGCCCGGAGGACCCGTCGGCAGGGCGAGTCCTGGTCCAAGCGCGGGTCCGCCTACGTCTTCTACCGGGTCCTGGACGTGCTGGCCGACCAGCCGGTGGCCAGGGACACCGGTGACTTCCGGCTGCTGGACCGCTGTGTGGTCGACCTGGTCGCGACCCTTCCCGAGCGCAGGCTCTTCCTCCGCGGCCAGATCAGCTGGGCCGGCTTTCCCGAGACCACGGTGGAGTGCGTCCGCCGGCCTCGTCCTGCGGGAAGGTCCAAGTACGGCATCCGCCGTCAACTCGGCCTGGCGCACCAGGCGTTGATGAGCTGCTCCGACTTCCCGGCGCGGCTTCCGGTGCTGGCCGCGGCCGTGGTCCTGGGGGTGGCGGTCGCCGGACCCGTGACCGGCCGCAGGGCACCGCGGGGCGCCTGGGCGCTGGGCGTCCAACTGCTGTGCCTCGGTGTGCTGGCGGACTACGTGTTCCAGGAGTACGACCAGACGCGCGGCCGGCCCGCGTACCTGGTCCGTCAGAGTGTGCCGGGCCGGTCCGCGGCGCGGGCGGCGCGAACGGGAGCTCCCGCGAGGTCCACGTCCTCCCGCGTCGCCGCGGGACCGATGAACCCCGACGATCAGGCGGCGGCCTCGTGAGCGGCCCGTCGGCGGGCACGGCACCGGGGGACGGCCGGGCGCCGGCCCCGGCGCCCGGCGACGAGGTCCTGGTGATCGGCGGCGGGTTCACCGGCCTGGCCGCCGCCCATGAGCTCGCCCTGGCCGGGGTGGCCTGCCGGGTGCTGGAGCGCGAGCCGTACGTCGGCGGCCTGGCGGGGTCGTTCGAGGTCGGGGGAGCCCGGCTCGAACGCTTCTACCACCACTGGTTCTCCTCCGACCTGGAGATCCGGGGACTGTGCGCGGAACTCGGCTGCTCCCACCTGCTCCAGCCGCACCGGACCCGGACCGGCGTCTACTACGCGAACTCGGTGTACCGGTTGTCGAGCCCGTGGGACGTGCTGCGGTTCGCCCCCCTCCCGCTGCCCGACCGGGTCCGGCTGGGCTGGTCCGCGGTGCGCGCCCACCGGGTGAGGCACTGGCGGGACCTGGAGGACCTCACGGCCCGCGAGTGGCTGGTGGAGCTGAGCGGGCCGCAGGTCTACGAGACGGTCTGGCGTCCGCTGCTGGAGGGCAAGTTCGGCGAGTACGCGACCGAGGTCGGTGCCACCTGGATGTGGACCAAGCTCCACCTGCGCGGTGGCAGCCGGTCGCACAGCGGCCGCGAGGTCCTCTACTACCTGAGGGGTGGCTGCGCCGCCCTGCTGGACGCGTGGGTCGCGCGGCTCTCCGACCTGGGGGTCCGGATCTGTACGAGCACCCCGGTACGGCAGATGCTGACCGACGCCCACGGGGTGTGCGGGGTCCGCACCGAGAGCGGCGTCCTGCCCGCGCGGCGGGTGCTGGCCACCACGGCACCGGACCTCCTCGCCGGCTTCCTCGCCCCCGCCCCCGCCGGGCCGCCGCCCCATCCGGACGTGCCCGCCGTCCGCCGGCGACTGTCCGAGATCCCCTACCTGGCCAATCTGTGCCTGGTGCTGGAGACGGACCGGTCGCTGTCGGACACCTACTGGCTCAACGTCACCGACCCGTCGTTCCCCTACGTCGGCGTCATCGAGCACACCAACCTGGAGGACTCCGACGCCTATGCCGGGCGGCACCTGGTCTACCTGTCCGCCTACCTCCCGACCGGTGCCGAGCTGTACCGGATGGACGACGACGCGGTGTTCCACGCCAGCCTTCCGCACCTGCGCCGGATGTTCCCGAAGTTCGAGCGCGACTGGGTCCGGAGCCACCACGTCTGGCGGGCCGATCACGCCCAGCCGGTCATCACCCCGCGCTACGGCGACCGCATCCCGGCGATGGAGACCGACGTGCCGGGGCTCTACCTGGCCGGCATGGCCCAGGTCTACCCCCAGGACCGGGGCACCAACTACGCCGTGCGGCAGGGGCGGCACGTCGGGCGCCTGATCGCCGACCGGATCCGCACCGCCCCCCGTACCACCGCCCGTACCACCGCCCGCACCGCCGCCCGTACGGACCCGAGCACCGGCCCCCGCACCGGCCCCGAGGAGGGGACGCCATGAACTCCCTGATCAGCACCGAGGAATGCGAGCGCATGCCCATCGCGCGGGTGCACGAGCTCTACCGCCGTCATGTCAGCCGAGGGCAGGTGACGCTGCTCTCCGCCTTCGGATTCGGCCGCGACGTCGTGGACAGCGCCTCGGGCTGCTGGCTCACCCTGCGCGACGGGCGGCGAGTCCTGGACTTCACCGGCGGGATCGGCGTCCTGAACCACGGCCACAACCACCCCCGCATCCTGGCCGCCCGCCGACGCTTCCAGGAACTGCGGCGCATGGAGGTGCACAAGAACTACTTCTCCCCGTACGTCGCCGCACTCGGACACAACCTGGCTCAGCTGCTGCCCGCGGACCTCGATGTCAGCTACTTCCCCAACTCGGGTGCGGAGGCCGTCGAGGGCGCCCTCAAGATGGCCTACAAGTACCATCGCGGCCATCGCGGCACCGTCCTGCACACCGACATCGCCTTCCACGGCAAGCTGCTCGGCGCCGGAAGCCTGACCACCTCGCCGGAGGTGCACTTCACCTTCCCGCGGATTCCCGGCACGGACGGTTTCGCCTTCGGCGACCTCCGCTCCCTCGAACTGGCCCTGGAGCGGCACACCACGCCCGAGGGCGGGAGCGACGTCTACGCGGTGGTCCTGGAACCCTTCAGCGCCTCCAGCCTCCGCGAGTGCTCGGAGGAGTTCCTGCGCGAGGCGCGCCGGCTGTGCACCCGGCACGACATCGTCCTGATCTTCGACGAGGTCTACACCTCCTGGGGCCGGACCGGTTCGCTCTTTCACTTCATGCGCCACCCCGGCCTGGTCCCGGACGTGGTGACCACCTCCAAGTCCTTCGGCGGCGGCAAGGCGTCCATCTCCGGCTACGTGGCCCGGGAGCCCGTCTTCCGCAGGGCCTACGACTCGCTCCCCGACGCCACCCTGCACAGCACCACCTACTACGGGTTCGGGGAGGAGACGGTCACCGCGCTGGAGGCCGTGGCGATCGCGGTCGAGGACGACTACCCCGCCAGGGCCCGCCACCTCGGCGAGCGGCTGCACCGCGGCCTCACCGCCCTCGCCGCCCGACACCCGCACCTGATCGCGGAGGTGCGCGGCGCCGGCGCCCTCCAGGGCGTCGTCCTGCGTCACGGTCCGGCCGCCCTCGACCGCGCGCTGCGCCTGCTGCCGTCCTCCTTCGCGCGCGACCCGCAGGCCGGGGCCAAGCTGGCCACCGCCGCCGTGGTCGCCGCCCTCTACCGCGACCACGGTGTGCTCACCTACTACGGCTCCAACCACGACCTCCCGCTGATCGCCGCGCCTCCCCTGGTGGCCGAGGACTCCGACCTCGACGTCTTCCTGGACGCCCTGGACGCGGCCCTGGCCAAGGGAATGCCCCGTCTCCTGGCGGGCCTGGTCAGGGAGAAGGTCACCGCATGAGGGATCATCCTCGGATGAACCCCCCGGCGGCCCGTCCCGCCGCACCCGCCGAAGGGTCGCGCACCGCCCGGGAGCGCCGTCGCCTGCGGGCCTGGGAACGGCGCGTACGCTCCGCCGGGCTTCCGCCGCTCTGGGCCGGACGCTGCACGGCCCTGTCCGAACCGTCCCGCCGGGCCGCCGCGGTCCGCCACACGGCCGCCACCCTGGCCGCGCTCCCGACGCCGTACCGCCTGGTGTTCGCCCTGCTGATGCGGGTGTTCCCGGTCGCCGTCGTCCTCGCGGACCCGACGGGCCCGTTTCGGGGCACCTCGGACCGGGCCCGTCCGCAACGGGTCGTCGACCGGCTGTCCACGGTGCCCGGCTGCGCCGAACTGCTCCGGGTGAGCCTCGCGCTGGCCCTGCACGGCGCTCTGGACGGCGCGGTGGACGGCGCGGTGGACGGACCCTCCACCGCGCCACGGCAGGAGCTCCGATGACCGGGGCCGTCCGCACCGTCCGCTGCGACGCCCTGGTGATCGGCTCGGGAGCCGGAGGCAGCGCCGCGGCCCTGGAGCTCGCCGGCGCGGGCCGGGAGGTCCGCGTCCTGGAGGAGGGCCCCCTCGTCCCGCAGACGCGGATCAGCCGGGCGTCCCCGGCGGAGAACCTGCGCCTGCTCTACCGCCAGGGCGGTCTGGTGCCCATCCACGGCGCGCCCACCATCCCCTTCGGCGAGGGCCGTTGCGTCGGGGGCACCACTGTGGTCAACGGAGGGCTGCTCTGGCGTCCCCCCGACCACCTGCTGGAGTGCTGGGCGTCCGCCGGCGTCGACGGCTTCCGGGCCCACCACCTCGCCCCCCACCTGGCCGAGGCGGAGCGGCGCCTCGGTGTCATCGACCAGCCGCCCGGCCAGGGCAACCACGACTCGGTGCTGCTCGCCGGGGCGGCCGACCGGCTCGGCTGGAGCTGGGCACCGGCCCGCCGGGCGGTCCGAGGCTGCCGGCACGCCAACCGGTGCGTCACCGGCTGCCCCACCGGGGCCAAGCAGAGCATGCTGGTGAGCTACCTGCCCGCCGCCGAACGGCTCGGCGCGGTCGTCGAGCCCGACACCCGGGTCGTCCGGCTCGAACACGACGGCACCCGGGTCACGGCCGTGCACGCCGTGCGCGACGGCCTGAGAGTGCGCTACCTCCCGCGGACGGTGTTCCTGGCGGCGGGTCCGATCGGCAGCGCGCTGCTGCTGCGGCGCAGCGCCATCGGTGGACGCGGCCCGGGCCGGGCCATCGCGTTCCACGTCAACTTCCGTACGGTGGCGCGGTTCGATGAGCCGGTCCGCGCCACCGAGGGCACCATCTTCACCGCGCAACTGCAGGAGTTCGCCGACCGGGGGGTGCGGGTGATGCCCGCGAACCTCACGCCGGGGTCGCTCGCCGCGGCGCTGGCCGCCCACCCCGCCGGGACCGTCGACCGGATGCTGGCCCAGCTGGACCGGATCGCGGTCTACACCACCCAGGTGAGCGTCCGGGGCACCGCACGGCTGCTGGCGGTACCCGGCCTCGGCGCGGTCCTGCGGCACCGCCTGACCGGGAGCGACCGGGACCTCCTGCGCTCCGCCTTCCGGCACACCGCCGAACTCCTCCTGGAGGCGGGCGCGGTCGAACTGCTGCCGCCCGCGCCCGCCCGCCTGACCACCGCCGCGCAGGCGGCCGACTTCGCGCTGCACGGCCGGCCCGAGAGCTGGGACCTGATCTCCGTCCACGCCATGGCGTCCTGCCGGATGGGCCCACCCGCCCTGGGCGGAGTGTGCGACGCCCAGGGCCGCCCGCACGGCTTCACGAACCTGCGACTGTGCGACGCGAGCGTCCTGCCGGGCGCCACGGGTGTCAGCCCGCAGGAGACCATCATGGGCTTCTCCCACCTGATGACGGCCCGGTACCTGGAGCGGTCCGCCGGCCGTCGGCCCGGTGGTGGCCGGGCGACCGCGCCCGGACCGGGCACGGGCGACGCGCGGGGCCGGGGGCCGTCCTGGTGAGGCCCGGCGCCGGCGCGACGCGCCGCACCTGACGACGGCGGGTCCGCTGGTGTCCGCCGCGGTGGCGCGGAGCCGTCCGGCGGTCACCGCGGGTGTCCGGGGCCCCCGGGGACGCGGACGGCCAGCAGGGCCATGTCGTCGTGGCCGTCGCTGGGGTGGTGGTCGGCGAGGAAGTGGACGAGGTCCTCCAGCGGGAGGCCGGCGCGGGGCGCGGCGAGGTCCGCGAGGACGGCCAGGCCCTCGTCGATGGCCTGGCGGGGGTGCTCGACGAGGCCGTCGGTGAACAGCAGCACGGTGGAGCCGGCCGGCAGCGTCCGGGTGTGGTCGGGGCGGTGCAGGCCGGGGTCGACTCCGAGCGGGACGCCCGGTTCTCCGTGCAGGTACTCGGCGCGGCCGTCGGGGTGCAGGAGCAGGGGCGGCGGGTGGCCGGCCGTGCTCCAGCGGAGGGTCCAGCCTTCGGCGTCGGGTTCGACCCTGGCCAGGCACGCGGTGGTGACCGGCAGGTCGGTGATGGCGTGCACGGTGTGGTCGAGCTGGGTGAGCACCGCGCTGGGAGGCGTCCTGCGGTCGTACAGGAGGGCGCGGAGCATGTTGCGGGCCTGGGCCATGGCGGCGGCCGCCTTCAGGTCGTGTCCGACCACGTCGCCGATGACGGCCGCGCAGGACCGGTCAGGCAGGAGGACGGCGTCGTACCAGTCGCCGCCGACGCCGGCCGGTGCGGCGGCGGTGCGGTAGACCGCCGCCGCTGTGAACGGCGAGAGGTCCGGCAGCGTGGGGAGCAGCAGTCGCTGGAACTGTTCGGCGCTGTCGCGGACGGCGCCGAACAGGCGCGCGTTCTCGATGGCGATCCCGGCGGCGCCGGCCAGGGCGCGGACGATGTCCTCGTCGGCCTGGTCGAAGGGCCTGCCGTCGCGCCGCTCGGAGAGGTAGAGGTCGCCGTAGATCTCGCCGTGGACGGTGACCGCCACGCCGAGCAGGGTGTGCATGAGCGGGTGGCCGGGCGGGAAGCCGATCGAGGCGGGGTGGACGGAGATCTCGTTCACCCGGAGCGGCTCCGGATGGTGGATCAGGTGGCCGAGGACGCCGTGCCCCCGTGGGAAGTCCGTCCCGGCGAGGGCCGCGCGTTCCTTCTCGGAGAGACCCGCGGTGATGAACCGCTCCAGCCGGTCGCCGCGGGGGGCGAGGACACCGAGCGCACCGTAGCGGGCTCCCACCAGGTCCATGGCGGCGGTGACCATCCGGTGCAGCACGGTCGGCAGGTCCAGCCCGCCACCGATCGCCAGCACCGCCGACAGCAGCCCCTGGAGCCTGTCCTTCGCTCCCGCCAGAGCGCTCAGCCGCGCGGCGATGTCCTCCGGCCGGCCGTCCGGAAGCGGCTCGTGATTCGGTGGTGTGCCCTGGTCCGGCGGCGGTGTCCGGTCTTCTTCCGGGCTCACGGCATCGGCTCGTTCATCGCCGCCAACGGTACGCAGGTGCGTTCGGACCGACCGGGAGCACACGCACGACGCCGGTCGGGAATCGGTTCCGACCTGCCCCGTCACATCCGCCCGCGCGTCCTCGCCGCGCCCTTCGCCGCGCCCTTCGCCGCGTTCTTCGCCGGACAGGGCGCGTTCTTCGCCCCGGTCATGGAGGTGCGCGTCGACCGATCGGCACTCCGGCGGCCGAACCCGTCCGAGAGAAGGGCGAACTCGGCCGCCGGGCCGGGCGTCACCGTCCGAGCGGGTTGTTGGGCTGGGTCTTCTGGTTGTAGATCTCCTTGCCGTCCGCGTCGAAGGCGTGGACGTAGGGGTCCGGGCCGAAGGAGTTCGCGGTGGAGACGGCGGCGGCGTAGACGAACGCGCCGCCCGCCATGACGGCCGGGTACTGCGTCGGGTCGTCGCCGTAGCTGATGGTGACCTTGGCGACGTCCGACGTGTAGTGCCCGGCACCCAGCGAGAGGGACTGCCCGGCACCGGCCCGCGCGCTGAAGCCGTCGAAGAACTCGATCAGGTGGCCGGCGCCCCACAGGCGGTCGTTGATGAACGTCGCGGGGGAGGACGTGCTGGTGCCCTTGTCGCCCTTGGACTCGCACTGCACGTACTGGCCGGCGGAGTCGACGGCGACGACCACGCCGTCGGTGTCCGCCGAGGCGACGGGAGTACGGACCGCGATCACCGGGTGGTACTTCGAGGACTCGGAGCCCAGGCAGGAGGCCAGGATCTTCGTGACGGTCCCGGCGTCGATCGGGGTCGTCGCCGTGCTGATGACGGTGGAAGGGGCCGAGGGGAGGGGGGAAGCCGGCGCGGGGGGGATGTCCGCGGTGGCTGCTCCCTGTTGTGGTCCCGGTGAGAGCCGTGGCTCCGGTGAGCGCAGTACGGACGGGAGGGCCAGGCCCAGGGCTGCCGCGGCGCAGGCCGCGGTCGCGCCCAGGACACGCCGGCGGTGGCGGCGCCGGTCGGCGCGTCTGCGGATCTCCACGGCGGGCAGCGCCGGTGCGGGCATCTGTGTGCCGAGCAGCCGCAGCCGGTCGCCGAGGGTGTCGTCGATGGGGTCAGACACGGAGCTTTCCTTCCTCGCTGGTCGCGGTTCGGTCGGTGAGTCTGGCCGCGAGCGCGGTCCGGCCGCGGGCGAGGCGGCTCTTGACGGCGCTGAGGCTGGCGCCGGTCTCGGCCGCGACCTGCTCGACGGAGAGGTCGCACATGTGGTGCAGGACCAGGGCGCTCCGCTGTGCCTCGGGCAGGTCGCGGAGCGCGGTGACCAGCATCAGGTGCTCCTCGGTGGGCGGCTCGACGACGGGTGGTTCTTGGCGGTGGTGCCGCCCGGCCAGGTACAGGCCCCGGGCGAGACGCCGCCAGCGGGAGTGGGCCAGCCGCCGGGCCGTGGTCCGGATCCATGCCTCCGGGGCCTCGCCCGGGTCGAAGGTGCGCCTTCGGTCCCACGCGCGGATGAAGGCCTCCTGGACCACGTCCTGCGCCTCGGACCAGTTGCCGGTCAGCGCGTAGAGCTGCCCGGTCAGGCGGGAGAAGGACGCCGCGTAGAACGCGTCGAACTCCTGTGGCGTCATCAAGGGCCTTTCTTCTGGGGCTGTCCGTCGGTTCGGGGCACGGGCGATGTGCGAGGAGGTGCTCCTCGGCCGCGGCGGTGGAGCCGTGCTTCCTGGGCGGAGCCTCCCGCCCTGTACGCACGGGAGCCGTCCCGGGGTTGCACCGACGACCTATGACGTGGATCACGTGTGCGGGGTGCGACCTGCCGGGCGTCAGGAGGCGTACAGGGGTGCCGGCGTCAACCGGACGCCCGCAGGAAAGGACACGGATTCATGCGCATCCGCCCGATCATGCTCATCGCCGCCACCGCCACCGCCGCGGCCATCGCGACGGCGGGGGGAATGGCCACCGCCGCGACCGGCACCCCCACGTCCACCCCCGCCCCCACGGCCCAGGGCAAGCCCGCCGGCGCGCCCGCCGCCACGGCCCCCGGCGCCGGCTCGGCCGACGCCTCGGTGGTCTCCGGCAGCGGCTCGTCCGTCACCCGCGGGCCCGTCACCCCGGCCGCTTCCACCGTCACCAGCACGGCGACGACCCCGATCGACGCCGGGACCGTCACGAAGATCCTGGCCTCCTGCCTGGGCTCCGAGGCCTCGAAGTACCACGCGGTGATCGGGGTCCGCGCTCCCGTCGCCTCGGCGGACACCGACGGCGTGGTCGTCGCCGTCGACTCCGCCGGCCAGTACGTGCAGTGCGAGTCCAAGGGCCACAAGGGCACCAGCATGTCCGTCCCCGCGACGTTCATCAACGACCGTCTGTGGGGCGCCGGCCACCTGATCGAGTTCTTCGACAGCTTCAGCACGCGGGTGGGTGCCGGGCAGTCCCTCTCGCTGGGCGCCGGGCACTACACGTCCGACGTCGCCAAGGTGACCATCAGCTACGGCGACAACCCGACGCAGTACCCGGCCGTCATGGCGGGCGGCGCGTTCGTCTACGCCGCCGCCATCTCCACCGACGCCGCCGCGAACTCCTTCGGCCCGGCCCCCTACGTCCACGCCTTCGACGCGGACGGCAAGGAGATCTACAACCAGAAGACCCAGCCCAACGTCAAGGGCACCGCCAAGTAGGCGTCACCTCACGCGTTCTGTGGTGGGGTGGTCATCCCCGTGGTGACGAGGGGTCACGCGGGGGATGACCGGCCGGGGCCGCCGGGTCGGCCGGCGCCCCGTCCATGACCGGAAACGCGGAAGTGCCTTCCGGCCGGGACGACGAGGACTCTCCAAGGT
>NZ_JBHUAF010000308.1:10083-10359 GCF_042789895.1 Kitasatospora sp. NPDC056783 | reverse complement strand
GGCGACCACCCTGCTGGTGGCCGCGCCCGGCGCACTGGTGGGCCTGCTCGCCGCGCGTGCCTTCCTCGCCGCGCTCCAGCGGCGCGGGATGGCCGCACCCGGGCTGCACATACCCGGCGCCCCGGTGCCGACGCTGGTCGCGCTCGCGGTGGCGCTGCTGGTCGGTCTGGCGGCCGCCGCCGTCGCGGCCCACCGGATCACCCGGCCGGCCCCGGCGCTCGCGCTGACCGAGGGCGTGGGCGGGCCCCGGCGGACGGGCGCGCCGAGGCTGCTCGC
>NZ_JBHUAF010000308.1:0-10073 GCF_042789895.1 Kitasatospora sp. NPDC056783 | reverse complement strand
GGCGGTCGGGGTGGCGGTGAGCCGCTTCGTCTTCGCGCAGCCGTACGCGACGTCCGGTCTGGAGCTGGGACGTCCGGCGGGCTTCGAGGACGACCGCCGGTACTACGTCCTGGAGCTCGTCGTCCTCGCCGGCTGCCTCGCGGCCGTGGCGGCGCTGCGCCGGGGCCGTACGGGCCGGGCGCTGGCGGCGCTGCGGGACCACGAGGCGGGCGCGGAGGCGTCGGGGGTGCCGGTGGCCGGTCTCAAGCTGCTGGCCTTCGTCCTGGGCGCGCCGAGGCTGCTCGCCGGGGCGGCGGTGCTCGCGGGCGGCGGGCTGCTGCTCCGGCTGGCGGCGAGCCGGCCGGCCGGGGAACCGGACAAGGCGGGGCAGGCGGCGCTGCTGGGTTCGCTGGTGCTGTTGGTCGCGGTCGGCCTGTTGGGCCCGGTGGCGGCGCGGGCCCTGGCAGCGGTGCTCGGGGCCCCGGCGCGGGCACTCGCCCCGCGGGCGGGCTGGCTGGCGGACGCCAACCTGCGCGGCTACGCAGCCCGGCTCTCCTCCGCGGTGGTGCCGGTCGCGCTGCTGGTCGGGCTCTCCGGCACCATGCTGGTCCTGACCGGCACCGCTGAGCGGGCCGCCCGGGCGACGGGCACCGCGACCAGCGTCACCAAGGACAGCGACGTCTGGCTGCGAGAGATGGAGCTCGGGCTGCTGATCTGCTTCGCGGCGGTCTCCACGGTCAACACCCTGGTGGCGGTGACCGCCGACCGGCGCCGCGAGTTCGCGCTGCTGCGCCTGGCCGGGGCGACGCGACGACAGCTGCTGCGGATGCTCTGCGTGGAGGCCGTCCTGACCACGGCGATCGGTGTGCTGCTGGGCGCGGCCGTGGCGGCCTCGGCCTCGGGGGCGTTCAGTCTGGCGGTGACGGGTTCGGTGGTGCCGGTGGTGCCGGCCGCGGCGTGTGCCTGGGTGCTGTTCGGCGCGGCGGTGCTCACCGTGCCGGGGATCGTGGGCACGGGTCTGTGGGCGGTCGGCGGCTCGGCGGTGGCGACGACGAGTGGCGAACGGGGGTGAGGCGACGAGAGGGAGGAAGTCGCTGGGCTGACAGGGGCCCGGATGGACCGGATGGAAGGGGCAGGCGGGTGTGGTGACTCCGATGGCGCCTGGTGGATGCTGGGGGCCGGTCGGCGGGTGAGTGGTGAGGTGGATGGTGGCTGAGCGGCGGTACCGGACGGTGCGCGGTGGTGAACTGGCCTTCGCGGTCCTCGGGTTGCCGATCGGAGTGCTCGGCGGGGTGTACGCCGTCGCGGTCCTCTACGCGGGGGTGCTGCTCTCGCTCACCGTGCTGGGCCTTCCGTTCGTGGTGGCCGCGTTGCTCGGGGCGCGCAGGCTCGGCGGTCCGCACCGGTGGCTGGTCGGGCGGCTGCTCGGGGAAGCGGTGCCCGCGCCGCCACCGCTGCCGCGCCCGTCCGGAGTGTTCGCCCGGGGCCGGGTGGCGCTGACCGACCCGGTGGCCTGGCGGACGCTGCTCTACCTCCTCCTGCGGCTGCCGCTGGGAGTGCTCGGCTTCCTGGCCGTGGTGGCGCTGCCGCTCGGCAGCGTCTGGCTCGTGGGCTTCCCGCTCTGGGCACGGATGATGGAGCCGGGCCAGAGACCGATCGGCCTGCTGGACCTGGTCGCGGTCCCGGTCGGCTTCGCGGTGCCGGCCGTGCTGCCCGCGGCACTGCGGGTCCTCAGCGGGACGGACCGTGCGCTGGCCCGCGCGCTGCTCGGACCGGTGCGGTCCCAGCAGCGGGTGCGCCAGCTGGAGCACGCCCGGGCCGTCCTGCTGGCCGAGAACACCGACCGGTCGCGACGCCTGGAGCGCGACCTGCACGACGGCACCCAGGCACAACTGGTCGCGCTCGCCATCACCCTGTCACTGGCCGACGACGTACTGGCCGCCGCACCCCCGGCCGGTGATGCCGCGGCGGGCGGCGCTCCTGCCGGGGGAGAGCCGACCGACCCGGGCGGTCCGGACCTCGGGCGGCTGCGCACCCTGGTCGGCCGGGCCCGTGAACAGACCGACGCCACCATCACCGGCCTGCGCCGGCTGACCAGGGGCATCCACCCGGTGGCGCTGGACGGCGGGCTGGCCGAGGCGCTGCCGGGACTGACCGCCACCTCGCCGGTGCCGGTCGAGGTCCGGCTGGACCTGCGGGAGCGCCCGGACGAAGTGATCGAGCGGGCCGTCTATTTCTGTGCGGCCGAACTGCTGACCAATGTGGCCAAGCACAGCGGGGCCCGGTCGGCGGAGCTGAGCGTGAGCGCGGCCGAGGGGAGGGTCCGGCTGACCGTGCGGGACGACGGGCACGGCGGCGCCGCGATCGGTGCCGGCACCGGGCTGGCGGGCCTGGCCGGGCGGCTCGCGGCGGTGGACGGGCTGTTGCGGGTGGACAGCCCGTCGGGCGGACCGACGCTGGTCAGGGCCGAGCTGCCCAGTCGGTTGTGACGGGAGGTCGGTCGACAGGTCGGACGGCAGGTCGACGCCGGGAACGTCGGAGCGGGCTCAGCCGCCGGCTCACCTGCCGCTCTCCGCGAGATAGGCGAGCACGGCCTTGACCCGCCGGTTGTCGGCGTCGCTCGCGGGCAGCCCGAACTTGGCGAACACCGCCGCCACGTGCTTCTCCACGGCACGCTCCGACACCACCAGCTGTGAGGCGATCGAACGATTGGAGTGCCCCTGGGCCATCAGCTCCAGGACCTCCCGCTCGCGCGGGGTGAGGGCGTCCACCCGGCTGCGCCGACCGCCGTGCATCAGGCCGTTGACGATCTCCGGATCGAGGGCCGTACCGCCGGCGGCCACTCGGTGCAGGGCGTCCACGAACTCCGACGTCCGGGCCACCCGTTCCTTGAGTAGATAGCCGATGCCCGCGGCGCCGCCGGTGAGCAGCCGGGCAGCCCAGGCGGTCTCGACGTGCTGGGAGAAGACCAGGATGCCGACCTCGGGCAGGGCGGCCCGGATCTCGATCGCGGCCCGGATGCCCTCGTCGGTGTGGCTGGGCGGCATCCGGATGTCCACCACGGCCACGTCGGGCCGGTGCTCGGTGGCGGCGGCGATCAGTTCGGGCGCCGTCCCGGCGGTGGCGACCACCACGCACCCGCGGGCGGTGAGGAGTTCGACCATGCCGTCCCGGAGGATCACCGAGTCCTCGGCGAGGACGACGCGGAGCTGCTTGTCGATCATGCCGTCATTATCCGGGGCTGTCGTGCCCCGGGCCGCGGCGATGCCCGATCCGGTTCGGGAGTTCTTCAGTTCAGACTGGACAGTCCAGACTGATGAAATTACCGTGGGGCCGTGACCGAGAAGCGAACCACCCGTGCCGCCGCGGGAGACGGTGTTGCCGCGATCACCGCGACCGCCGCGACTCCCGCAGGACCCGCAGGACCCGCAGCCCCCGCAGACTCCGCACACCCTGCCGTTCCCGACCTCGCCGTCCCCGACACCGCCGCGCTGGCCGCCCGTGAACTGCGGGCCGTCTACAGCCGGTTGCGCCGCACGCTCCGGGAGGCCAGTGGCGGCGCCAGCGACCTGACCCCCTCCCAGACCGCCGTGCTCAGCCGGCTGATCAACGACGGACCGGCCTCGGCCAGCGGGCTGGCCACCGCCGAGCGGGTCCGCCCGCAGTCGATGGCCGCCACCGTCGCCGCGCTCGAACAGCAGGGTCTGGTCGGGCGCCGCCCCGACCCGGACGACGGCCGCCGCCAGGTGGTCAGCCTCACCGAAACCGGGCTGGCCTATGTCGCGGACCGCCGACAGGCCCGCCAGGGCTGGCTGACCCAGGCCATGGCCGACCGGTACACCGAGGCCGAGCGCGCCACCGTGCTGGCGGCGCTGGCCCTGATCGACAGGCTGAACCAGTGAGGCCCGGCCCGGGCCTCCGACTGGCCCTGCTCCGCGCGGGCCGTCACCGGCCCGCGCCGGACGGCGGGTTCGACCGCCGGCTGATCGCACCGATGGTGCTCGGCTCGGTGCTCAACCCGATCAACTCCTCGATGATCGCCGTGGCCCTGGTGCCGGTGGGCGCCGCCTTCGGCGCGCCGCCCGCCGAGACCGCCTGGCTGGTCACCGCGCTCTACCTGGCCACCGCCGTCGGCCAGCCGGTGATCGGGCGGCTGGTGGACACCTACGGTCCGCGCCGGCTCTACCTCATCGGGACGGCCCTGGTCGGCGCCGCCGGTCTGCTCGGCATGACGGCCCCGTCACTCGGGCTGTTGATCGCCGCGCGGGTGCTGCTCGGGCTGGGCACCTCCGCCGCGTACCCCGCCGCGATGCACCTGACCCGCAGCGAGGCCGAGCGGACCGGGCAGTCCAACCCCACCGGGGTGCTGACGGTCCTGACCGTCGCCAACCAGACCGTCACGGTGGTGGGTCCCACCCTCGGCGGCCTGCTGATCGGGCTGGGCGGCTGGCGGACGGTCTTCGCCGTCAACATCCCGCTGTCGCTGGCCTGCCTGGTGCTCGGCGCGGTCCGCCTGCCCGCCGCCGAGGGGCGCCGCGGCCGACCCGGGCGCCCCGATTCCCCCGGCCGCTCCGAGGACACCGGCCGCCCCGACCGGCTGGACCACGTCGGGATCGCGTTCTTCGCGGTGCTCCTGCTCGCGCTGATGCTGTTCCTGATGGAGCCCGACCCCGCCCGTTGGTACCTGCCGCTGCTCGCCGCGCTCGCGGCCGTGGGCTTCGCGGTTCGCGAGCGGCGGGCCCGTACGCCCTTCATGGACCTGCGGGCGCTCGCCGGCAACCGGCCGCTGATCGCCACCTACCTGCGTCAACTCCTCGGCTACACCGCCATCTACGCCTTCCTCTACGGATACACCCAATGGCTGGAGGAGGGGCGCGGCCTGTCGGCCACCGCCGCCGGACTGGTGCTGCTGCCGCTCTCGCTGACCGCGCTCACGGTCGCCGGTGCGACCGGCCGCCGGCCTGCGGTGCGCGCCAAACTGCTGGTCGGGTCCGGCTGCCAGGTCGCCGCCTGCGCCGCCCTGCTGCTGGTGCACCCGAACAGTCCGGGCCTGCTGCTGGTGGCCGTCGGCGTCCTGGCGGGTGCCTCGCAGGGCCTGATCGGGCTCAGTACCCAGACCGCCCTCTATCACCAGGCGGACCCGGCGGCCATCGCCTCGGCGGCCGGGCTGCTGCGCACCTTCATGTACCTCGGGGCCATGGCGGCCTCGGCCGCGACCGCGGGCTTCTTCCCGCACCGAGCCACCACGGGCGGGCTGCACCACCTCGCGCTGTTCATGCTCGGCGCCGCGGCCCTGCTGGTCCTCCTCACGCTGCCCGACCGCGCGCTCGGCCGACTGGGAAAGCCACCCCGACAAGGGTGATGACGGCCACTCAACCGTCTCGGCCCTCCCTGGCGGGCTCGCCGTGCCAGGGGTGCGGGCCCGGGGCGAGTTCGACCACCTCGGACGGATAGGCGTCCCGGATCACCTCGAGCAGCGTGCGCTGCTCGTCCAGCCAGGCCGGCGCGGGGGAGAGGGCGACCCGGAATGTGACGCCCTACTCCTCCGCGTCGGAGACGGTCACCCAGAGGCCACCCGGCCGGCCGGGTTCGATCCGCAGCTCCGGCCGTGTTCCTCGTCCGGCCACCGGACCGTGAGCTGGGGGAATTCCGGCAGGTCGAGGTAGCGGGTTCAGTGCCGTCGAGGGCCGGTTCGTCGGCCTGTCGGCTGAAAGTGAGAGCAGTAGCTCCGGTTGTGCGAGTGGGGGGGTGGCGGCCATCCCGACGTTCCATACCATTCATGTGGTTTTGGCTCGCTTGAGGACGACGCCATGTGACCTCCAGCTCAGGATCCAGACGGGGGCCGGTGGGTAAGATACGGGGTGTTTGGTTTTGTTTGCCGAGCGTTTCGGGTGGGGTGGTTGCGGTGGTGAGGCGGGAGCGGGCGGTCCGAGAGCGTGCTGGAGCCGACCGGCCGGCGTGGTGAACTGCTGCCCCAGGTGGTGCCCGCGAAGACGGCGTGGCTGGTCGCCGGGGCCTGGACGGGTGTGCAGATCCAGTCCCGGAAGATGTCCGGCCGGGCGGACCTGGAGCGCCGGGCGGCCGTGCTGTACCAGCACCTGATGCCGAGCATCGCGGTGCCGGGGGTGCCGGCCGCGCTCGACCTCGGAGTCGACCGGGGTGTCCCGGCGGCCGCCGAGCCGGCGGTGGTCACCCGGGCGCGCGCGGGCGGGGTGGGAGAGGGCGGGTCCGCGCTGGAGGAAGCCGGCGCGGATGAGGTCGCCTCGTCTTGAGTCGGGTGGTCGTGCCGCCTCCTTTGGAATCGATCCGCGCGAAAACAAACAGCTCATTCGGTTTTGTATTGACAAACCGTCTGTCCTGTTTTTGGATGGGTGCCGGGTGCTCGACCAGCCTTCCAGCGGGCCTTCGCGGACGGTGATCGGTGGAGCAGCCGCTCGGCCGGCGGCCGTCGGGGCCGTCGATCCGTCTGGATGTGGGGTGGTTCTCGTGGAGATCCGGATGCTGGGGGCCTTGGGGGTCCGACTGTGCGGGGTGTCGGTGGTGCCGTCGGCGCCGAAACCGCGACAGGTGCTCGCCCTGCTGGCCTTACGTGCCGACCAGGTCGTTCCGGCGGCGGTGCTCGCCGAGGAGCTGTGGTCCGAGCGTCCGCCGCGCAGCGCGCGCACCACCGTGCAGACCTATGTGCTCCAGCTGCGCGACCTCATCGACCGGGCGCTCGTCCAGGGGGGCGGCCCGGGAGCCTCCTGTGCGAAGGACGTCCTGGTCACCTCGGCCGGCGGCTACATGCTGAACAGCGGTGGTGGACTGGTGGACCTCCAGGAGTTCGACCGCCTCGCCGGGCAGGGCTACCGCGCCATGGACGTCGGTGACTTCCCGCTCGCCGCCTGCCAGTTGGGCGAGGCACTCGCGCTGTGGCGCGGTCCGGCCTTCGCGGACATCAAGCTCGGCAGTCAACTCGTCCTGGAGGCAAGGAGGTTGGAGGAAACCCGGCTCTGTGCGCTGGACCAGCGGATCGAGGCCGATCTGCGACTGGGCCGGCACCGGGTGCTGCTCGCCGAACTCACCGTGCTGGTCGACCGCTACCGCACCCACGAGAGCCTGTACGGCCAGTACATGATCGCCCTGCAGCGCTCCGGCCGCCGGGGCGAGGCCCTGGAGGCGTACCAGCGCCTGCGCAACACCCTGGTGCGGGAGTCGGGCATGGAGCCGTCGGCCGCGTTGCGGCGGCTGCGACGCTCCATCCTGCTGGCCGCCCCCGAACGACCGGACCAGGAGCAGCCGGGCGCGCTCGTCGACGGTCTCGGCGTCCGCACCGTGGCCCGCCTCACCGGGGTCGGTTGAGCCGAGGTCAGTTGATCCAGAGCCAGTCGATCCAGGGGCAGTTGAGCCGGGGTCGGCTGATTCGGAGTCGATTGAGCCGGTGCCGCCTCCCCGGAGCGGAGTGAGCGCGGCGGTCTTCGTGGCGCTCCGGCCCGGAAGTGGTGGCCCTGGTGGCCGATCGGCGGTGTCGCGAGTGGTTCCTGGCCTCAAGTCGCGGTGCCCGCAGGCCTTTCGGGGTCCGCGGCGCGCAGCGCCAGGTAGCGGTCCAGCCGGGCCGAGGCGGTCAGCATCGCCAGCCCCCGGGTGGTGAGGCGCTGCTGCCACCCGTCGAGGGCGCCGGCCAGTTCGCCGGTGCCGCCCGCCGTGCGGATCTGCCGCAGCACGGTGGCGATGTGGTCCAGCAGGTAGCCGCCCCGGCGGAGCAGATGGGCGAGTTCGGCGTCGCGGACGTCGGCCGGCAGATAGCGGCGGTGGCCGGTGGCGCGGTCCCGGGCGGGAGCGAGGATGCCAGCGGCCTCCCAGGTGCGCAGGGTCGCGGGGGTGATGCCGAGCCGGTGCGCGACCTCGCCGACGGTTCGGGCGCCGGGCAGCACGGGCAGGCCGGTCCCGGTGGCGGCCCCGGTGAGGTGGCCGACGGCTGCGCGGACGGCGGTGAGGGTCTCCCGGTCGCGCAGCAACTGGGCGTGGCCCCGGTCGAGTTCGGTGAGCGCGTCGTCCAGCCGGTCGGCGTGGAGGGCGGTCATGGCCGAACCGGCGGTCGCGTGCCCGTACGCGGCGACGAGGGCGAGGTAGGCGCGCAGGGCGGACGCGTGCAGTTCGGTGTAGATCCGGTAGCCGGACGGCGTGCGTTCGGCGAGCGGCAGGCAGCCGTCGCGCTCGTAGTTGCGGATCGCCTGGGTCGAGATGCCGTGTTCGCGCGCGAGGTCGGCAGGGCGCATGGTCGTCTCCGATTCCGGTCCGCTGTCGTCCCTCGGTCAGGGATGTTTGAGGCTTTTGGTGGAGGCTGAGGGGTGATGCGGGGAAAACTCTCAACCGTTCGTTCAAGGATACGCTTGAGGTCCATGAACCAGGACATCGATGATTTCGTCACCCCGGCGTGTGAGCTGCTGGGCCTCGGTGAGCCGACGCACCAGGAGCCGGCCTTCGGGTGGGTCCGCAACGAGCTGTTCGCCAGGCTGGCCGTCGACCGGGGCTTCCGGTCGATCGCGCTGGAGACCGACCGGGTGGCCGCGCTCGCCGTGGACGCCTACGTCCGGGAAGGGATCGGCACCCTCGATTCGACGATGGCGGAGGGCTTCACCCATGGTTTCGGTGACCTCGCTCCCAACCGTCGGCTCGTCGCCTGGATGCGGGAGTTCAACCGGGAGCGGCCGCCCGGTGAACGCCTGGCCTTCCACGGCTACGACACCCCGACCGAGACCACGAGTGCCCCCAGCCCGCGCTCCTACCTCGAAGGCGCCCGCGACTACCTGGGCCTCGACCTCGACTTCGACATCGCCGCGGTGGCGGGCGAGGACGAGCGCTGGAGTCGAGAGGAGGCGGTGATGGACCCGGCCCGGTCGCCGGGCGGCACCACGGCGGCCGCGCGGCTGCGCCGCACCGCCGATGACCTCCTCCTCCACCTGCACATGCGGGCACCGCAACTGATCGAATCGACCTCGCTCGCCGCGTGGTACGCGGTCCGCACCCGGCTGGCCGCCGGGATCGGACTGCTGCGCTACCACGCGCAGTCGGCCGTTCCGGGGCTCACCCAGGGCGCCCGGGTCGGCGCCCTGAGCGGCGTTCGCGACGCCCTGATGGCGCAGAACCTCCTCGACATCCGCGAGATCGAGGCCCGGCGCGGACCGACGTTGCTGTTCACCCACAACCTGCACGCGCAGCGCAGCCCCAGCGTCTGGACGCTGGGCGACCTGCACTGCGAGTGGACGAGCGCGGGCCACATCGTCGGCGCGCTGCTGGGCGAACGGTACGCCTTCGTCGCCGGGAGCCTGGGGCGCAGCGAGGCGATCGGACTGTCCGAGCCAGCTCCCGGGACGTACGAGAGCCACCTGCGACGAAGTGGTGGGATCTGGGAGTTGACGGCTCCGGAGGTTCCGGCCGAGGCCCGTACCCGCACCGACACCGTCCCGCGGCAGGGTTACTTCCCGCTCGACCGGGAGATCCTCGAGGGCGCGGTCGCGCTGCTGCACATCGCCGACGGTGCGGCGGTGCCGGCCGGGAGCTGAGCGGACGTCGGTCCCGGGTAGGCCTGCCGCAGGTGGGCGACCAGGGCGGCGGCCGGTGTGGAGGCGGGCTGCCCGGCCGGCCAGGCCAGCGCGATCCGGACCCGGGGGACGGGCCCGGTGAGCGGGCGGACCCGCAGACCGGGCACCCGTCCCGGGTCCGGAAGCACGGCCACGCCCATTCCGTGGGCGGCGAGTTCGGCCAACTGCGGTGGCGCGGCCGCTTCGACGCCGACCGCCGGGTCCACGCCGGCCTCGGCCAGGGCCTCCTCCAGCGCGGTGCGCATCCCGGTGCCGCGCGGGGTGCTCACCAGGGCGTGTCCGGCGAGCGCCGCGACCGGAAGCGGGCCCCGGCCGGAGCCGCCGCCCGGGCCGTCGGCGGAGTCCGGGCCGGTGTCGGTGCCTGGGCCGGTGCCGGTGCCTGGGCTGTCGTCGGAGCCCGGGTCGTCGCAGCCCGGATCGCCCGCGAGCGGATGCCGCTCGGCGCAGGCCGCGACCAGCGGGACCTCCAGCACGGTGTGCAGGACGAGCCCAGCCAGGGCCGACCAGCCG
>NZ_JBHUAF010000307.1:0-10375 GCF_042789895.1 Kitasatospora sp. NPDC056783 | reverse complement strand
ACGAGGAGGCATCCCGGCGGAACCTGCTTGTCGTGCTGTGGTGGGACTGACAGAGAGACCTCGCCAACCAGCACGGGCGCGACCTGGTTCATGTCGGCGGGCAGGACCTGGGGAATTACGTGACCGTCGCCCTGGGGAAATACGTGACCGTTCACACAGCGGTCGGCGGCCGGAACCGAGATCGGACAGGACGGTGGCGACGATTCCCTTCGAGAGCCAGCGCATTGCGGTGCCGGCGCGTTCGGTGTTGGCCAGAGCGTCGTGGAGGGCCTGCAGCTTCGGCGATATGGCGCCCGTCTCATCGGCGAGAAGTTGGTGGGTCCGCTGCTTGAGAGTGCAGCGAGGACACGGACCAGATGCTCGCAGCCGCTCGGCTTCGCCGCAGGTCGGACAGGGGCGCCAGAGTTCCGCGTCCGGTGTGGTGCAGGGGCCGCAGACCGGGGTGTCGGCGGTGCCGGAGTGGATGCCGCGAAGCCGTCCGCAGACGGTGCAGCGGGCTTGGCGCCTGTCGCAGCCGCCGCAGCGGGGAAGGCCGGTCAGTTTGGAGAGCGTGCAGGGGGCGGTGCGGCCGCAGAGTGAGCAGGTCAGGACCGGTAGCGGACAGCAGTTGGGACAGAGGGGGCCGTCGGCGGTGCGGGTCTGCACTCGCCGTCGTTCGCCGCAACTGATGCAGCTCTCGGTGTTCGCGGGGTCGGTAACCAGGCAGTTGGGACAGAGCGGACGCCCTTGCTCGTCGCGGGTCGCCGGTTCGCGCCGGGCACCGCAGCGTGCGCATTCCTCGACACGCGACTTGGCGATGCAGTTGCGGCAGACCCGCTGCCCGTCCAACGGCTTGTCGATGCGGACGACCCGGTGGCAGCGGGGACAGGCCGGCCGGACGACCCCGGCGACGCCTGCCTCGTGCAGCAGGTCGATGAACTGCAGGACGGCGCGATGCGGTGCGAGATAGCCCTCGCCGGTCAGCAGACGGGGGTTGTCCTCCAGGGCCCAGACCAGCCTCCGCCGATAGGCGGGACGAGTAGGCACTGACCGATGGAGAGCTTCGGCGATCACGTCACGGTCGACGTCCGGGGAGATCCCGGCGATCACCCCGTGGACGACGTCGGCCGGATCACGGTCGTCGGCGTCGGGACACATCGAACAGCGCGGCAGACCCTTGCGATCCCGGAAGACGAGGCGCCGGGTGTTGCCGCAGGCGGCACATTCCGCGGTCTCCTGGCCGCAGACCGAGCAGTACCAGTCCTCGCCCTGGCGCTGGAGGGTCCGCAGGTTCTTGCCGCACTCGGCGCAGACCGGTGGCGAGATCGCAGAGCCACCGGCCTTGCGGAGTTCGATGAGTAGATCGCCGATCACCCGCGGTGCCGGGGACCGGCCGTCGGTGAGGACGACGGGCCGCATCGCCAGGGCCTGGGCGAGGCGGCGCGACTTCGCCCGGCCACCCGCGACGGCGGTGACCACGGCCTGGATGGCGGCTGGTTCGAGTGCCTTCTCGACAGCGGCTATCAGCTCCGTCATCAGGCCGATCGGGTCGGTGACGGCTCGGTCGTGATGGTCAGCGGTGGTCACGGCCGGTCAATACCCCTGATCCTGGCCCGCTTGGGCCGCAGTCCGCCGAGCCCTTCCGAGGGCTCCCCGCCGCCGCCGGCGGCAGCCTTCTTCGGCTTCCTGACGGCTCCGGCCACGGTGATGGGCTCGATGAGGTCGTCCATCGTGCAGTCCAGGATGTCGAGCAGGGCCATGAGGATCTTCAGGCTCAGTCGCTCCGGACGCTCGACCACGAGCCGGTAGACCTGGCTCGACGACAGGGCGATGCCGCGTTCGGCGAGCGGCGGGATGAGGTCGGTGGTGGAGAACATCCCGCGGTCCGCCATGACCTTGCGCAGGTGCCACTGATAGTCGAGCTTGGCGGCCATCGCCGGATCCCTCCTGTCAGGCCCCGGCGAACGCCGGCGCCAGTGCCTTTCATGAAGTCGTCGCTGACGTGCGTATAGATGGCCAGGGAGCTGTCGCACTCGTGGCCGACCTGCTGCTGGATGAAGCGCCGGTCCACCCCGTCCTCGGTCAGGTGCGTGACGTACGAATGCCTTGTGTCCGCAGAGCCTGTGTGCGGATCACTCCGTGTTGGTATGGAGCTGGTGAGTCTCGGAGCTGGCGTTTGCCGCACTGGCGATGTGCTGTGTTGCATTGCGGGCGTTCTCGTGTGATGGAGACCACACGTGCGGGTGACGGGAGCTCAGGCCCGCGGCCGTTCGGATTGTGTCGGTGATCATGCGCTCTTCCTGCTTCAGTAGCCCCTGACGAGGAGCTTGGCTCGGGTCTGGGGCCATGTGGTGTGCAGGTAGTAGTCCTCGGCGGCGCGCCAACGCCTGATCCATTCCTCGGAGTTCTCGCCGCGCGCTCGCACGCGCTGTAGGCAGACGCCTCGCGGGGTGTCGACGTAGGCGGTGAAGTGGTAATAGGGAGCCAGCTCCGGGCGGGCGGAGTAGATCCCTTCGACGATCACCACGGTTCCAGGGGCGATCTCGCGCCAGGCCCCGAGTTGGCCGGTGGTCCAGTCGTAGATCTGGTAGCGGGCAGCCTGGTCGTCCCGCAGTGGGATCAGGACCTGGTCCCGGAGACGTTCCCAGTCGAAGTAGCGGTGGTAGCCCTGTTCCGCGTCGAGCAGTTCCCGCTCGGGGTCGGGCATCGGACGGTAGAAGTCGTCGACGTGGACGATGACCGCGCCGTCGAGGTGTCCGGCCACCGCGGCAGCCAACGTCGTCTTGCCTGATCCTCCAGTGCCATCGATAGCGACGATCCTGGTGGTCCCCTGGATCTGGGACAGCTGCAGGAGGCCGTCGGCAACGTCTTTCGCTCGCTCCGCCACGTCCACGAGTTGCTGATGCGTCCGCAGCTCGGTGGTCCGCGCGGCACTGGACAGCACAATCTCCTTTGCTTCCCCGAGGCCGACTCCCAGCAGTTCCCGGGTAACAACGATTGAGTCCATGACCCCGGCCCCGAGGTCCCGCAGCAGCCGTTGGACATGTTCCATGCCCTTGTCCTGGTCCAGCAGCGGCCCGGATTGCTCGACCAGGTAGGCAAGTCGTGCGGCACGCTCGGGAGAAAGGCCCTGGATATTTTCGAACATGGGAACTCCTCGTGGGCAGCGTGCAGGGCGGGGACAAACTACTTTCTGTGCACCTCAGGAGGCCACTTCTTTGCTGGCCGCCCGGGGTTGGCCGCTTGTGGAACGTGAGTCAGCTGCACGATCCGATCGAGGTGCTGCGGGCGAGGGGAAGCATGGTCACACGGTTGGCCTCTGTGGCGGTCGCTCGCAGGTGGACAATCTCGTCATGCTGGGCGGCGAGCCGGGCGAGGGCCTGGGTGCGGAAGTCCGTGAGCTCCTCGACAGTGCCGTCCGCTCGGGCGAGCCGGGCCTTGAGCTTGGTGACCTCTGTCTTGAGCCGCTCGATCTGGGCATTCCTCGGGTCGGGGGTCTCTCCGATGGCGTGGAGGGACTGCAGGCGGTGTTCGAACTCTTCGCGGAGGTGAGCGTAGGGGCGGGTGCCGTAGAAGGCGGTGCGGTCGACGGCGGCCTCGCGGGCGAGGGTTCTGATGTCGCACTTGCCGCCGGGCGGGATCTCTCCGCGTAGGAGCCGGTCCATGGCGGCTCGGATGCGGTTCTCGTTCTCGGTGCGCTGGGCTGCGGTGATCCTCATGCGGAGTCCTCGTCGGGTCGGCGGAGGGTTGCTGCGTCGATTTCGGCGACGACTCGAAGGGCTCGGTCGTAGTCGTTCTGCAGGCGGGAGCGTTCGGTTTTGCGGGTCTTGCCCAGGTCGCCGAGGAACGTCTTCGTCCGCTCGGCGTGTTCGGCCCAGACGGGCCGGTGGCAGGGGTGGTGGGTGGCCTGCGGGCAGCGGGCGGAGTCACACATTCCGACCAGGGGCCGGTCGGCGGTGGGGGTGCCGGCGAGTTTGAGGCAGAGCGCGCGGGAGGGGTCGGTGAACCAGCAGAAGTTTGCTGGCCCGATGTGCGGGGTCTTGGCGCGCTTGGTCAGGAGGTTCAGCACGTCCCGGTCACTGCGCTGGGTCCGGGGCCCCGGTGCTGCGGCCGGTTCGAGCTTCTCGTCGACGCTGGCGAAGAACTCGGTGAGGCCGCGGGCGCCGGGACCGGCGGGCAGGATGCCCTGCTGGTAGTTGCGGAACTCGGCCAGGACCAGGTCGAGGTTGCGGTCGCTCTCGTACTTGTTGACCTCGGCCAGCAGTTCGGCCTGGGCTCCGCCGGGGCGTGAACTGTAGCCCTCGGTCGTGGCGACCGCGATGTGCTTGAGGTGGATCTTGGTCGCGAGGACGCCTCCGGGCCGGTAGGCCATCTCCAGGGCCAAAGTGCGCCTGAGCATCCTCAGGTTCACGGGCCCTGGGGGGATCGGCGCGAGTCCGATTCGTTGTCCGGCCTGCGAGTTGACCCAGTTGCGGAACCAGCGGTAGCGGACGGTGAAGGCGAACCGGCCGAAGAGCAGGGCTCCGTCCTCGGGTGCCTCGTGGAGCCGTTCGGCGAGTTCGACGGCGCGATAGACCGGCTCGATGACGACCCATTCGTCGTCGGTCCCGCCGAGCGGCTGGCCTTTGACGACCTTGCTGGCGATCCGGTAGCGGGTGAAACCGGCGACGGGCTCCTCGGGTGGGCGGCGGCAGCCCACGCGCAGTTCCATCAACTCGCTCGCACGCATTCCGGAGATCGCCGCCAGGACGATGATCGAAGCGGTGCGGACGATCCCGATCAGGGCGACCGCCTGGAGGCGGTGAAGGGGGACGGTCCATGGCAGGGCGGAGGTCCCGTCGGCGGCGGTGACCTGCTCGGTTTCTCGGGCGAACGCTTTCTCCACTCCGACTGCGGCGACGGTGGTCTCCAGTCGGCTCCGTAGGGCCGGGAGCCGGCGCGACCAGAACTGGCTGAACCCGGCTTGCCGTGCCAGCACCCCGGTGGCCACCCGCAGCAGCGGATCATCTGGGGACCAGCCCTCGGCCAGCCGGTCGGTGACGTAGTGCTCGGGCACCATGGGCAGTGGTGTGCACGTTCGCTCGTACTCGTCCAGCAGCCGGGTGACGTCAGCGCCGAAGGTGGGGCCGCCGTGGCTGAGCCCTTCCGTCTTGGTGGAGGAGGCGAGGTCGGCCGCCCGCACCTCCCCGGCCAGTGCGACGGCGTGCGGGCCCAGGGTGGAGACCAGGTAGAGGGCGGCGGCGAGCATCGGCTGCAGGATCTGGTCCTGGACCGGCTGGGTCTTGTTCTCGGTCCTGCCGCTGGGCATCTCGGCGACCGCCGAGGCGGTGGCGCCGCCCCAGGGCCGCAAGTCCGCGGGAACGCGGTCGGCGCTGAACAGTTCGCTGTAGTTGACCAGGTCGACGGCGACCTGAGCGGCCGCGCGCCGGGTGCCTGGGCTGTTCTCGCCGACCACCGTGCCGTGCTCGTCGCGAACGTAGCGGCGGTGGGCCAGGTATACCTCGCAGATCTGGGTGTCGACCTGCCGCAGGCTCAGGACACCGCGTTCGCCGAGCCAATGGAAGAACCGGGTGAGCTCGTCCAACCGTCCAGCGCAACTACGCAGGTGAAGGGCTGTGCGGTGGGCGCGCGGCAGCGGGGCCACCGCCGGATGCCCCGGGGCGAGCATCGCAAGGACCAGTTCCTTCGCGACCACCCGCCATCGCGGGTCGGTGATCGCGGTGAAGTCGAAGCGCCTCGTGCAGAGGGCGAGTTGGACCGGTAGGCCGACCACGTCGGTGAAGTCCCAGGCGTCGTCGTCGAAGAGCGGGCGGCGCGTGGTCTTGGGCAGCGTGAGCCCGGCTGCCCGACAGACATCGGCGCCGGCGAAGACCGAGGACCGGTCGTTGTCGGGATAGGCGGCGGCGGTTGTCATGCGGTCATCTCCTCGGGACGCAGGGGCAGTTCGTCGTCCCTGTCGGCGACCTGTGCTGCGGCAGCGGCCAGGAGCGCGGGGTCGAAGCGGTCCAGGACCTGCTGGATCCGGGCGGCGTAGGGGCCGAAGACGGCCATGAACTGAGCGGCTGACATCTGCTGCCACTGCCGGGAGAAGAACGCCTTGAGCCGCAGCAGGTTCACCGCGTGGCGCGGGGCGAACACCGCCAACGGGCATAGCAGGCAGACCCACGGCCTCGCGGGACAGGGTTTGCCCTTGGGACCGTGCAGTCCCGAAAGCTGATCTCCGCAGGCGGCGGTGAACACGTCCCGCGCGCCACCGACCAGCTCGGCGATCGCCGCGTCGTCCAGGTCCATGGCCGCCACCAGCTGCGGGTAGCCGGCGGCCAGAGCGACCGCGTCCTGTTCGGTGATCACCGTGGGCGGGTGGGAGCGACGCAGCAGATCGCGCTGGGCGTCCTCGACGATCGCCTCGACCGCGTGCTGCTGGGCCGGGGTCGTCGCGGTCAGGTAGTGGTCGCCCTCGACGGACGGCGTATGGTTCGGGTCGATGGTCGCCCGGCCGCTCCCGGTCCAGGTGCTCTTGTCCCGCACGGCCTGATGGGTCGTGCGAATCCGGGACCGATGGACCTTCAACGGGCGCCCGTCATCCCCGGTCAGGCCGTGGCGAAGGACCCACCGCTGGACCGCGACACGGTCGATCCGCCGCACTCGCCGATCTCCGCCGGCCCGGCTCACCCCCAACCACAGGCGGCCGCGCTCCCCCGCGGGCACGAAGCTTCGCAGCAGCTCGGAGTGGGCCAGCCACTGCTCCAGCAACCGCACCGCCCGGCGCGGAAGGACCAGACTCTCCGCCGCGGTGCGGCGCTTGACGTAGGAGAGCAGGACCGTGGAGTCCCCGGCCCAGTCGATGTCCTCGGTGACCAGTTCCTCAATGCCGTCGGGCACGATGCCCGAGCAGACGCCGAACAACAGCCGGTCGGCGATCAGCACGTCCAGGTGCGGAAACAGGGCCCGCGTCGCGTCATGGAAACCGCCCCGGTTGTGCACCACTGCGGCCGAGACATCCACGTGCTGCCCGAACGCGCTGATACTGACCGGACCCACCCGGGCCAGCAGCCACCGCAGATTCCCCGGCTTCCACCCACCCTCGCGGGGGTGACGCCCCTCGGCGGCAGCGGCCAGGGCCTGCCGGTGGGCGGCGTAGGAGTCGTCGACCAGGGTGCGGCAGACCTCAGTCAGCCGCTGCCACTCCGTCTCCGAGTAGGGCGGCAGCACCTGCCGGTTCGGCTGCGGATTGAAGTGCCGGCCAGCCGCGAGCTCCATCACCCCGGCATCGAGGACGCCGCCGACCTGGGCGAATCCCTCCAGCAAGGCGCGGGTGTGAGCTTCCAGCCGCCGGGGGCTGGCCATCCAGAACTCGGCGAGTTGCCCGCGCCGCAGCTGGGCGGCGCCGCTGGTGAACCCTCGCTCGGCCAGGGTTCGCACCATGTTCCGCAGAGCCTGGACGTAGAAGTTGACTGTCCCGGCCGAGTCCGCCGTGCCGTGCGGATGGATCAGATCGACCAGGCCGGTGGCCAGATCCCTGGCCAGGCGCGGGTTGGGGAGCCCGTCCAGGGAGTACTCGGCCCGACCGCCATCGCTGAACACACAGGTCAGCGAGAGCGGCTCGTCGATGAGCATCGTCGGCATCACGCGCCCCCGTCCTGGTCGTCAGCGAACTCAGCCGCGGCCTCGTGCTCGGCCTCCACATCGCCGGTCAGCCCGGCTGCCGCCCCGGCCCCCTCGTAGGCGTCCCGGTAGATACGGGTGGTGTCCAGGCGGCGGAGGTACTTTTCCGTGGTCAGAACAGTTGAGTGACCCAACAGATCGCGCAGCACCAGCAGCGGGTCGGCCTTGGAGAGATAGAAGACCAGCGCGGCATCGGCGTCGGTGTCCATCACCAGCTTCGCCGCCTGCCGGTAGTGCCCGCTCACCAGGTAGTCCAGGGTCCTCATCGAGAACGTGTGGCGACATCGGTGCGGCCAAACATGCGGAAAGCGGGGCTCGAAGCGGGCCCGGATCCGATCGGATGCCCGCTCGAAGACCGTCGCCCAGGCGGTGAACGGGCCGCCCCCGTTCTTGACAGCCAGCAGGCACGAACCGCCCTCCGGAGCGACCAGCCGACGCCGCTCGGCGCAGGTCAGCGACTCCCAGGAGCGCCGGATGCCGTTGATCCGCCCGCCCGGGCATCCGGGTCGGTCACCAGCAGCGGGTCACCCCACCGCCGCGGCGGCCGCCAGGGCGAGCCCTGGGCCGTGGCTGCGCGGTCCAGCTCCAGGTAGTCGCGCACCGCAGCCAGAGCCTCGTAGGAGATCCAGGTGGTGCGGAACTTCTTCCCCTTGGTGATCCCGGCCGGCACCGGGAACGGGATCGGAGCTGTGGTTGGCGCCGGTGGCAGCGCGGGGATCTCCCACGGCAGGAGATGCGTGAACTCCCGCAGCCGCAGCCCGGTGGCCAGCGCGAGGTCGCCGATCGCGGCGTTGCGGGCCAGCTCCCGGCCGTGGAAACCGGTGTCCTGCGAGCCGTCCGGCGCAAGCCCGCGCAGTCCCTTGCGGAACAACTCGGTGAAGTCCGGCTCCAGGTACTTGATCGTCACATGCGGCTTCGGCGTGCGGCGGACCGCCAGGTTCACCCGCACCTCCCGGCCGGTCCCGGCGAACAGCGCCCGCGCGGACCGGTAGGTGAACGGCTCCGCCGGCGCGTAGTCCTCGGCCATCGCCCACCGGTAGAACAGCGACAGGATGCTCACGTGCTGGCCCCACGTCGTCGCCGCGAACCGCGCCTCGGCCGGCCCCGCAGCCCGGTGCTCGGCATACCGGCTCAATCCCGCCTTCAACCGCTCCCGCGAGTCGAACAGCCCCACCCCGTGCTCGGCCAGGAACTCCATCCACGCCTTCAGCACCCGCGCGTAGTTCTCCCACGAGCTCGGCGCCGGTGCCCCGCTCGCCGGTAGCTCGCGTGACCAGCGGTTCACCACCGCGGCAGGGCGCGGTGCGGCCGGGCCGTCCTCGAAGAGCAGGTCGTCGTCGACGAGCACGGGCATCCCCTCGGGGATCAGCGGCCGGTGCTCGATGTCCCAGGACTGCCAGCCGTGGGAGGAGAAGAAGGTCAGGATCACGAGCGCCGACAGTAGAAACACCACACGGCCCGAGGCAACTCACAAACCCCAAGGCCACAGCCTCACTTGGGGCTAATCACACACGGGAACTAAGCGGGGACAAAATGCCGCAGAGAGTGCGGGACCAGCTCCTTCGGCAGCCCGAGGGCGTCCCGGTACGACTCGAACCGGTCGTTGATCGAGCCGGGCTGGAGCCGCCCTCCCCGCTCGGTGATCCACAGAGCCGGGTGATCGGGGAACCCGAAGCGCGGCCGGACGTTCTCGACGTAGTCCGCGACCGCGTCAACTGCCCAGTCCATCACCGACAGCACGTTCCTCCGGCGCGGAGGCTGGCCCTTCTTCGCCTTGCCGTAGCGGACGTTGAGCGTGCCGTACCGGCCGAACTGGCGGGCCTGCGGGTTGCGTCCGAAGTCAACCAGGTCGAGTTTGGAGGTCTCGGTCCGCCGAAGCCCCCATCCGTAGATGACCTTGAACAGTGTGGCGTCGCGGTAGGCCGCCAGGGCGCCCTTGCGCTTGGCCCGCACCGCTCGGTCGACCTGGTCGTCGGCGTAGTCGAGGAAGAGCTGCAGTTGTTCCCGGGTGAACGGTTTCGCCTCCGGGTCGCCCTCGTAGTCGTTGAGGTGGGCGATGGTGTTCCACTCGTGGCAGATCGCCACGGGGAAGGTGCCGAAGGCTTCCTCGCAGGCCGGCCCCCAGCCGTAACGGCCGTCGATGAGGAACTCGCTGAACAGCCGCACAGTGCCCTGGTAGCTGCGGATCGTCGACGGCGCCAGGTGCTTCTCGCCCGTCAGGGACAGCGGCCACTCGTCCACGTGGGCCGGTACCCACTGCCACGGGTACTCGTTCGCGAACTCCATGAACCGGCGTATGAGCCGTTCCCGGTCCTCGACCGTCTCGTCCTTCAGCCCCCGCGACTTCTGCTGAGCACGCCAGCCCCGCATCATCGCGTCGAACATGGCGTCCTACGGACGCAGCTGAACTACCCCCGAGACGAGCTCCAGATGAGCCGACCCGGCAAGGGCCACCCTGCGCTGATGCACCACTCCAGACCATCCCTTCTGGAGGGCAGATCACGCATCAGACGGGATCGTCTCCGCAACATGCCTGTTCAGGCGGTTAGCTCGTAGGAGCGCTGGAGTCCTTCAGACTCTCGCCGTGACCTGGCGACCTGCAGTTTCTCGCCCGTCTGATGCAACTCCCGAGGGTTGACGTACCGCATCGTCGTGGCGATCCAGGAACGTCCCAAAATCTCCTGAATTGCGACCAAGTCCAGGCCGCCCGAGTAGAGCTCGGACGCGCAGA
>NZ_JBHUAF010000306.1:0-10433 GCF_042789895.1 Kitasatospora sp. NPDC056783 | reverse complement strand
GTACGCGCACAGGGCCCGGACTCCATGGGAGTCCGGGCCCTGTCGCATGGGGCGGGGGCTACTCCTCGGCGGCCAGGGTCAGCCCGGCCAGCTTCACCGAGGCGAGCACCGTCGCGGCGACGGTGACCACCAGCAGCAGCGGTACGGCCGCCCCGAGCGAGACGTCGGCGCTGATCGCGTTCTGCCCCGCGACCGCCTCGCCCACCGCGCGGCCCCACTGCTGGACGCTCAGCGTCCGGGCGCCCTCGACGAAGTTGCCGACCGTCGACTCCCAGATCAGCGCGTACGCCAGCCCGGCCACCACCGCGTGCCGGGTGACCACGCCGAGCAGCAGGAACAGCGCGCTGTACGTGGCCCCGGCGACCAGCACCGCCACCGCGTAGCCGAGGGCCACGCCGTCCTGGGTGCCGACCAGCAGCAGCCCGGCCAGCAGCGTCGGGACGACCGAGAACAGCCAGGTGACGCCGATCGCGACGGCCAGCTTGGTGGTGACGATCCGCCACCGGGGCAGCGGCTTGGCCAGCAGGTAGACGATCGAGCCGTCGTCGATCTCGGTGGCGATCACCCCGGTGCCGACCACCAGCCCGAGGATCGGGACCAGGGTGCCGAGGCCGAGGGTGCCGAGCACCCGGCCGGTCATCTCGTGCGCGTCGGCGCCGGACGCGCTCGCGAGGGCCGCGACGACCAGCAGCAGGACGGGAGCCACCAGCAACAGCAGACCGCGGCGGCGGCCCAGCAGACCGCGCAGGGTCAGCCTGGCGACGGTGGGGTTCATGGTCGGTCGGCCCCTTCCTGGGCAACAACGGTCCTGGTGACGACGGCCGGGGTGACGGTCCTCGCGATGGCGGTCCGGGTGGTGGCCGGCCGGGTGGCGACGGTCCGGGTGGTGGCCGTCCGGGTGGCGGCGCTCACGCGGAGACCAGGTAGGAGAAGACGCTCTCCAGCGATTCGTCCGCCGGGGAGACGGTGTACAGCCGGATGCCGGCCTCCCGGGCGACCCTGGGCAGCAGCGTGGTGAAGCCCTGGAAGTTCACCGCCTCGATCCGCAGCGCCCGCTCCCGCTCGTCCACCTCGATGCCGGTGGTCGAGCCGTCGGCGATCAGCGCGGCGGCGAGCCGGCGGTCGTCGTCGGAGCGGACCAGGTAGCGGTGCGGGCGGTCGGTCATCAGTCGGCGGATCCTGCGGAAGTCTCCCGAGGCCGCGTGCCGTCCGGCCACCACCACCTCGATGTGCCGGGCCAGCTGCTCGACCTCCTCCAGGATGTGGGAGGAGAACAGCACCGTGCGGCCGTCCGCGCCGAAGCGGCGCAGCAGGTCCATCAGCTGGAGCCGCTGGCGCGGGTCCATGCCGTTGAAGGGCTCGTCGAGCAGCAGCACGGACGGGTCGTGGACCAGCGCCGAGGCCATCTTGACCCGCTGCTTCATGCCCTTGGAGTAGGTGCCGGTGCGGCGGTCCTTGGCGTACGCCATCTCCACCAGGTCCAGCGCCCGGCGGGCGGCGGCGCCCGGCTGGGGCAGGCCGTGCAGTTCGGCGTTGGCGAGGACGAACTCCCAGCCGGTCAGGTAGTCGTACATCGACTCCCGCTCGGGCACCAGGCCGATCTGCCGGTACACCTGCTGGTTGCGCCAGATCGGCGCGCCGTCCAGGGTGACGGAGCCGCTGGAGGGGGCCAGGAAGCCGCTCATCATGTGGATGAGGGTGGACTTGCCCGCGCCGTTCGGCCCGAGCAGACCGGTGATGCCGGGGCCGATGTCCATGGTGATGTCGTTGACCGCGACCACGTTCCCGAACCAGCGGGAGACCTTGTCGATGCTGATGGTGGCCATGCGGCCCTCTCCTCTCGGATACTGCGGTTCGATCAGACCCGGCGGTAGCGGCGCAGCAGCAGCCGGTACGAGCCGGCCACCATGGCCGCCGCGACGAGCGCGAACACCAGCACCCCGAGGCCGCCCGGCGCGTGCCGGCGGTCCAGCCCTCCGCCGAGCCCGAACAGCTCGTTGACCAGGGACTCCACCAGGTCGGTGGGCGAGATCAGCGACGTCCACTGCGCGGTGTCGGAGCCGGCCGTACCGGGGTTGCTCATCCCGACCGCGGCGGCCCCCAGCGCGGCGCTGACCGTCAGGTAGCCCATGATGGCGGCCACCCCGAAGCCCCGCCGCGGGGTGGCGGCCGCGATCACCACGGCCACCGAGGTGGGCACCAGGGCGTACAGCACGGCCGCGGTCAGGCCGTACAGGACGTGTCCGGTGTTGTGCGCGAAGTCCATCCCGCCGAGCAGCGCGCCGACGTACAGCACCAGCAGCGGGGCCGCCATCAGCAGCAGCTGGGCGCAGACCATGGCGCCGAACTTGGCCCGCACGTAGTCGGCGCGGGTGATCGGGCGGGAGAAGTAGAGCGGGACGGTCTGGTGGCGCAGGTCCCGGGAGAACAGCACCGGCGCCTGGGAGGCGAGGAAGACCGAGACCACCAGGCTGAGCATGGAGAGGTAGCCCGTGTAGTCGACCGGCAGCTCGGGCCGCTTCATCACCACCGAGATCGCCACCGTGATCAGCGCGGGCACGGTGACCGCGCCCAGCACCAGCATCGGCAGCACCTTGGACTTGCCGGAGCGGCCGAGCCCGTACGCGGCGCGCAGGCTCTGGGTGAAGAGCGCGCGGGTGGCGTAGGAGCGGCCGAGCCGGGGGCCGGTGTAGCCGCGGTAGCCGATGTCGTGGATGACGCCGGTGTCGGCGGACCTGCTCTCAGGAGGCAGCGGCATCGTTCGTCCCTCCCTTGCCCTGCTCGGTCTGCTCGGTCTGCTCGGTCTGCTCGGTGCCCCGGGCGTCCTGCTCCCGGGACTCGGTGAAGAGCTCGGCGACCCGGTGCCGACGCTGCTCCAACCGGACCAGGCCGAGGCCCAGTTCGGCGACGGTGTCGCGGATGGTGTCGTACGTCGACTCGTCGGCCAGCCGGACCAGCAGCTGGTGCGAGCCCTCGGGCTGGACGGAGAGTCCGGCCGCGGCGAGCCGCTCGCGCAGCGCCGGGCCCGGTTCCCCGGCGTGGTCGTCCGGGAAGTCGCCGACCTCGACGGCGAGGACGGCCGTGGCCTCGGTGAAGGAGGCGGTGGAGGAGGAGCGCAGCAGCTTGCCGCCGTCGATCACGACCAGGTGGTCGCAGGTGCGCTCCAGCTCGCCGAGCAGATGGGTGGTGACCAGCACCGAGATGCCGAAGTCGGTGTGCACCCGGCGGATCAGCCCCAGCATCTCGTCCCGGCCGGCCGGGTCGAGGCCGTTGGTCGGCTCGTCCAGCAGCACCAGTTGCGGGTCGTGCACCAGCGCCTGGGCGAGCTTGACCCGCTGCTTCATCCCGGTCGAGTAGCCGCCCATCGGGCGGTACCGCTCCTCGTACAGGCCGACGTGCCGCAGGGTGTCGGCGGTGCGCTCACGGGCGGCGGTGGCGGGCAGGCCCGCCATCCTGGCCATGTGCACCACGAACTCGGTCGCGGAGACGTCCGGCGGCAGGCAGTCGTGCTCGGGCATGTAGCCGACCCCGGCGCGGATCTCGGAGCCCTGGGTGGCGATGTCCAGGCCGAGGACCTCGCCCCGGCCGGAGGTCGCCGGGGCGAGCCCGAGCAGGATCTTGATCAGGGTGGACTTGCCCGCGCCATTGGCCCCGACCAGACCGACCACGCCCGGCCGCACCTCGACGGTGAGCTGGTCGAGCGCGGTGACACGGGGAAACCTCTTGGTGAGGCCGTCCGTCTTGATGACAGCTGTGGACACGTTCACCAACGTAACGGCCTTCTGCCGTACGGGTCATGAGCTGGAATGACGAGGCCCTCTGCTGCTGCGGGATGACGTCCGGCCCCCGTACCCCTAGGGGTTCGGCATACCCGGAGGCCCCTGTACCCTTTGTCGAAATCTTGACGTCTTTGACGGATTCTTTGCCGACGGGGGTGCCGGAACAGCGGGCCGGCACGGAGGGGAAGCGATCGACATGACTGATCGGGCGACGGCGTTCGACCGGATGATGAACCCATGGGCCTACGACGCGGACGGCAACCTGACCGACCGCGCCCGCGCCCAGGAGACGGCCCGCACCCGGATCAACTCCGCCTCGGCGCCGGCCGGTGGAGGCGGTGGCGGAGGCGGCTTCAGCGCCGACCCCGACGCGCTCGCCACCGCGGGGAACAACTCCGACCAGATACACGCCCGCCTCAACACCGACGGCCGGGCCGCCGACGAGGCCACCGCCAAGGTCTCCACCTCGCTCGCCGGCTGGAGCACCGGCCAGGCCGCGCAGGGCGCCACCACCACGTGGGACCAGTGCGTCGCCGCCCTCGGTGCCACCATCGGCCAGACCACCCAGGCGCTGCGCGCCACCGCCACCAACTACCAGCGCAACGAGTCGGCCAACCAGGCCGGCTTCACCGGCTGAGGGGGCTCCGGACATGGTCGACTTCCACGAGCTCAGCACCGCCGACTTCGGCGTCCTGGACTCCGCCTCCACCGCCTGGACCGACGTGGCCGTGAAGCTCCGGTCGCTGGACAACGACTGGGACAGCACGGTGATGGCCAAGGTCAACTCCGCCTGCTGGAGCGGCCCTTCGGCCGACCAGGCGCGGCCCGGCCTCCAGCGCACCAACGAGCAGCTGACCGCCGCCGTCACCGAGGCGAACGCCTTCGCCTCGATATTCAAGGAGGCCTCGACCGACTTCAGGGCGGCCAAGGCCAAGCTGGACAAGTCGGTCGCGGACGCTCGGACGGCCGGGCTGACCGTCACCGACACCGGCACCGTGAGCTGGCCCCCGGCCGACAACGCCACCCGGCACGACTACGAAGCCCTGCGGGAGTACCAGAAGGAGTGGGCCGCCAAGGCGGAGGCCGCCCGCAAGGCGATCGACGCCGTCGTCGCCGAGGCCACCGCCGCCGACGAGCGGATCGCCTACGCGCTGCGCGCCGACAGCACGACCGACCAGGCGAAGTCCTTCAACGGCAAGGCCATCGGCGGCGGCCCCGAGGCGGACGGCAAGCGCGCCGCCCAGCTCGCGGCCAAGGGCGGGAACATCACCGACCCCGAACTCGTCGAGCTGAACTCGTTGCTGGCCTCGCACGGTGACGACCCGAAGTTCGCCACCAAGTTCTACCAGGACCTCGGCCCGGACGGCCTGGTCAAGACCTGGAACTCCATGGTCGGCGACCCGGCGCACCCGCGCGACGACAAGTCCGCCCGCTGGAAGGGCTACGAGCAGCTCCAGAAGAACCTCGGGCTCACCCTGGCCACCGCCACCCGCACCACCAACGAGCCGCACCTGTCCGACGAGTGGAACGCCGCCTTCCGCAAGGCCGGCTCCCAGCCGGTCTGGGACAAGCCGTACCGGGCCTCCGGACTGGACTACGTGCCGTACGGCTACCAGGTGCTCTCCGGCATCCTGATGAACGGCGACTACGACGCCCACTTCCTCAACCCGATCGCCGAGCACGTCACCCAGCTCGACACCAAGGACCGGTACTGGCCGGCCCCGATGCCCGGCTCCCCGATCCAGGGCTTCAACCTGACCGGGGGCGCCGAGGCGGGCGCCGGCTTCCGCCCCACCACGGCGATCCTGGACGCGCTCGGGCACAGCCCGGAGGCGGCCACCAAGTTCTTCACGGAGAAGCCGACCGCGTACAACGAGGACGGCACGGTCGACCAGGGCGGCAAGCCCAAGCCCGCCGACTACCTCAACTACTACTCCCACGACAAGGACTGGGTCCCGGACACCAGCGCGCGGGACCCCAAGGTGTGGGACGCGAGCAGGCAGGCCGGTCCGGCCGCCCTCGGCCGCGCCCTGGAGGCCGCCACCACCGGCCACCCGGGCGACGAGCCGGGCCCCGTGCCGGCCACCAAGCACACCCCCGAACAGGCCGACCTGATGAAGCGGGTCGTGGACACCTTCGGCCGGAGCGACGGCAACGGGGTACTGGAGGACATCAAGGGCGACGGGAAGCTCGCCCCGTTGCGGGCGAACCTCGGGCACATGACCGCCGAGTACATCGGGGACGTACAGAGCTCGCTCTCCGCCACCCACGAGTTGCCGGTCAACGGTTCCCCGGCCCGCCTCGACAAGTCCAGCGTGGGCGGCCTGCTGGACGCGCTCGGACGGGATCCGGAGACCTACGGCGCGGTGGTCAACGCCAACCAGGCGTACACCACCGCTCTCGTTCGCGGCCACCTGGACGCCGGACAGACCGACTTCGCCCGGCTCAACGTCGACATCAACAACGCCGCCCACGCCGGCGGAATCGCCGCCGGCATCCTCAACGAGGCCAGGGTCGACGAGGTGCACTACCAGCACGCCAAGTCCGACAAGGAATTCAACGACGCGCTGGAGAAGAACGTCGGCTACGGCAAGGACGCCTTCAACAGCATCATCGGCACGGTGACCGAGAAGATACCGGTCGGCGGAGAGATAGCCGGCCAGATCGTCGACTCGATCGCCGAGAGCGTGATCGAGGCCAACAAGCAGGACACCACCGCAGCCGGCAACCAGACGGCACGCGACGGCAATGCCAGTGCCCAGAACCAGGCGGTGGGGAGCGTCAAGCAGGCCATCGAGGACGCCGCCCGCGCCTCCGGTCTCAGTGACGCGGACAGGCTGCGCCTCGAAGAGAGCGCCGGGATCAGCGTGATCAACGGGTACACCGCCGGGGTTGTCAACAACCACGTCGGCCACGCGCCGGGCAACGCATGAGCGGGTACGGAGGACGCCGGGCGCTGTCCGCCGCCGTGGCCGTGGCCGTCGTGGCCGCCGGAGCGGTCGGCTACCTGGACTGGCGGGGCCACCGGCCGATCGGGTCGGCCGGCCGGGAGCCCTATCTCTGCACGCTGCCCACCGGTGGCGACACCCCGCTCGGACGGCTGCTGCCGCCCGGCGGGCAGGACGTGGAGGAGAGGTCGAGGAGCCGTCCCTCCGATCCCGTGTCCTGCGCGGTCCGCGTGGACGGGCGCACCGCGATCACCGTCTCCGCCACCTTCCACGACGGCGGGCCCGCCCTCTCCCCCGAGGCGGCCAAGCACCCGGATGCCCGCAGTTTCAGCGCGGGCAAGGTGGCCGCCTCCTGGCCCGGCGGCGCAACCGTCTCCGACTACTGCTACGGCGGCCCCGCCGGTCACGTCCAGCTGGTCGTCGCCGCCGGTGAGGCGGCCCGGGGCGGCCCGGCCGACCGGCAGCAGACGGACCTGGAGAAGATCGCCCAGGACCGGCTGCAGAAGAGCATGAAGGACGTCTGCCAGTGAAGCGCTTCCGACTCGTGATCGCCGGCTCGACGGCCCTGCTGCTGGGCGGCGGCCTGCTCGGCTGGCACGCGTACCTCGACCACACCGAGTACCGGCCGCCGGCCGTGGACCTCTCGCACGGGGAATGCCGGGGCACTCTCGACGCCCCGGGATTCTCCGCGTTGCTGGGGCACACCCCCAGGGTCTTCGTGGAGACCGGGTTCCGCCCCATGACGCGGGACACCGCGCCCGGCATGGACTGCCGGGTCGAAGGCCAGGGCGGGCGGGTGCTCCAGGTCATGGCGAACAGCGCCGTGTACCCCGGCACCGGCCTCGACGGTGAAGTCGCCTTCGGCTGCGCCCTGAACGGCAAGATCGAGCCCTACCGGGCCGCGCTCAGGTTCGGAAAGGTCCCCTCGGCCGACGTCCCCGACCGGGCGCACGTGACCGAGCTCCTGACCAGCTTCGCCAAGCGGGCCGCCCAGGAGCTCGGCTGTGCCGACGGCGCCGAGTCGGTCACCGAGGTGTGAGCCGCCCGGCACCTCGGCTGACTGACCGTCAGCTGTGCGGGCGCTCCCACAGGTCGGTGACCTTGCCGGAGGCGTCCATCGTCACCTTGTAGTCGCCGCCGCCCGAGCAGGGGTAGACGCCCTTGGTGGCGGCCGGATCGGCGATGCACTCGCTGACGTGCTTCGCCAGGTCGGCCGCGCCGACGTCCTTCGACGGGGCCAGCACCGAGTTCAGGTGGATCTTGACGGTCGGCGCGAACGGCGCGCTCCTGTCCGCGCCGACCGGCTCGAAGATGACGTCGTTCACGCCGCAGGCGTCCTTGGTGTCCTTGTAGACCAGGGTCGTCGCGGTGGTGCCCTTCCCCGGGATCACCCACTTCTGACCGGCGGGATCCGGATCGTGGGTGCAGAAGCCCTCCGGCTCGTCCGAGGGCCTGTCCGAGGGCTTGGCGGTCCCCGCGGGCTTGGCGGTGGGCTTGCCGGCCGGCTTTCCGGTGGGCGCGGCACCGGTCGGGGTGGCCCCCGCCGACGCGGCACCGGTCGCCGGGGCGGTGGTCGCGGCGGCCGCCCCGCTCCCCGCGCCCTGGTCCGAGGAGTTGTCCGGCCCGCAGGCCGCCAGGCCGAACGCGGCGGTGGCGGCCAGGGCCGCGACGAGAAGTCTGCTGGAGCTGGAAGAAGGCATGGCGAAGGAACCCCCCGTGGTGACGCATGATCAGATCGTTGGTGCGGCCGAAAGACTAGCGCCTCGGCCCGACACCGCCACCGCCCCCGCACGGCCGTGACGGCGCCGCCCGGAAACGGCGACGGGTGCCACCCCGGGAGGTGGCACCCGTCGGACAGCCGGGGATCAGGGACGGCCGACGGCGGTCGTCGCCGGCACGACCGGCAGTCGCAGCGGGTTCACCAGCGGGGTGCTCCCGGCCACGGACGGCGCCGGAGCGGCCGACTTGGCGGTGGCGGCGGCCTTCGCGCCGACGCCGGTGGTGTAGTAGCCGAACATGTCGAGCACCAGGTGGGTGCTGCCGACGTGGTTGAAGGTGTCCACGTAACCGTTGGCACCCACCGTGGCGTTGACCATGTTGGGGATGGTCTGGCCCGCCGAGAAGTTCAGGTTCGAGGCGTTCGGCAGCCCGGCACCGGTCGGGGCCGAGTCCGCCGGGGCGCCGTCGGGGTACACGGTGACGTAACTGTCCATGGTCGGGGCGGTGACCGTCACGTTGAGCAGCAGCGAGCCGATCCCCCACTCGCGCGGCTTGAGGCCCCAGCCCAGCATCGAGGTGCCGCCGGCCAGCGGGTGGTTGGTGGTGCGGCTGTCGTACACCCGGTCGGGGGCGCCGGTGACCAGCACGCCGTCGGTGGTCTGGCCGCTGGTGTCCGGGACGAAGTAGCCCGAGGCGTCGACCACGACGTCGACCGGCGCGAACGCCGAGCTGAAGACGTCCACCAGGCAGCCGGTGCCGAGCCGGGCGATCGCCATGTTGGAGATCGTCTGCCCCGTGGTGAAGTTGAGGCTCGACGCGTTCGGCAGCGCCTGACCGTGCGGGTAGACCGTCAGGAAGCCGACGCCCTTGGGGTCGGTGACGGTCACGTTGAGCGCGGCGGCCGTCGCGTCGTACGGGATACGGGCCTGGCTGCACAGGTTCACCGTGACCGTGCCGCGGGCCGGCACGTGGGTGGGCCGGGTGTCCAGCACGCGCTTGGGGGCGAAGCCGGTGTAGACGGCCCCGGTGGTGTCCGGGACGTAGTAGCCGGTGACGTCGGCGACCAGGTCGAGGTTGCCGAACGAGCCGTTGAGCAGCTGGACGGCGCCGCCGTCACCGAGCTGGACCGTCACCGCGTTGGGGATGGTCTGCCCCGCCGTGTGGTTCAGGTTGGAGGTGATCGGGGCGGGCTGGCCGGCCGGGTAGACGGTGACGAACCCGGCGTCCAGGGCGTTGGTCGCGGTGACGTTCATGACCACGGCGACGGCGTTGGCCGGGATGCCCGCGGTGCCGGCGACCTTGAGCGTGGTGACGCCGCGGGCCCCGAGCGTGCCGCCGTCGCGGGTGTCCAGCAGGCGCTGCGGCGCCATCGCCACGTAGGTGCCCGCGCTGCCCACCGAGATGTCCAGCGGCTTGGTCAGCGGGGTGCCGGCCGCGCCGTAGCTGTGGGTGCCGTTGGCGTCGGTGACCGCGATCTCCAGCGCGTACAGGCCGGCCTGGCAGCCCGTCGGCAGCGAGCCGTTCGGGCCCTGGGTGGTGCCGGCCCCCGCGAACGGCAGGTTCAGCGAGACGGACGTCGACAGGGTGCCGTCCGGGAACGTGGCCGAGGCCGTCGGCGCGCAGCCCTGGGCGGCCGGACCGTGCGCGGTCACCGTGACCTTGGAGATCGCGATCGCGTCGGACACCGGGAAGGACACCGGCGCGGTGCCACCGGCGGGCGACAGGCCGCTCTGGAAGGACACGTCGCCGATCGTGATGGCGTCGGCCTGCGGAGCGGGGGCGGCCGAGGCCGCCGGGGCGACGAGGCCCGCCGCGGCGAACCCGGTCACCGCCGACAGGGCGACCGCGGTGGACCGGCGCAGCCGGCGGCCTTTGGATATGTCTCTGGTCATGCCGTCCTTCATCTTGGACTCGACACACGCGGCCGGGGCATGGGAAGTCCGCGACTCCAGAACCACCCCCCGGGGAATCGCCCAGATCCTAGCGC
>NZ_JBHUAF010000305.1:0-10517 GCF_042789895.1 Kitasatospora sp. NPDC056783 | reverse complement strand
CCTGGAGGGTGTCCGGCGCGGCCCGCCCGAGCAGGGCCACCGCAGCGCCGACGTCGGCCAGATGGCGGGCGTTGTGCTCCTGCTCGTTCCCGGCCGACGTCGCCAGCGGGATGAACACGGCCGCCCGGCCCAACGCGGTCAGCTCGGCCAGCGTCCCCGCGCCGCTGCGGGAGACGACCACGTCCGCGAGGGCGAGCACGTCCGGCAGCTCCGGGCCGACGAATCCGGTCACCAGGTACCGGGAGCGCAGGTGGTCCGGCAGCGCCGCCGCCCGATCCCGCAGCCGCTCCTCGTGGCTGGGCCCGCACTGGTGGACCACGTTGGCGTGGCCGAGCAGCCACGGCAGGATCTCGCTCACCAACTCGTTGATCTGTTGCGATCCCTGTGCACCACCGGTGACGTACACGGTCGGCAGGGAACGGTCGAAGCCCCACAGCCCGAGCGCCTGGACCGCCTTGTCACCCTGCCCGGTCAGCACCTCGGGGCGTACCGGGTTTCCGGTCACCACGGCGGTGGCGCGCGCGGCCTCGGGCAGGAACTCCAGCGTCGATTCGGAGGAGACCGCGACCCGGGTCGCCATCCGGGCCAGGGCCCGGTTGCCCAGGCCGAGCCGGACGGTCTGCTCGTGGACCACCAGCGGCCGGTGACACATCCGGGCGGCCATCCCGACCGGCACCGCGACGTAGCCGCCCGTGCCGAGCACCACGTCCGGGCCGAACTCGGCCACCGCGGAGCGGGCCTGCGCGACGCCCAGGGGAACGCGGCCCATGTCCTTGATGTTGGCGGGCGACACCAGCTTGAGCGGATTGGCGTAGCGCCGGATCTTCCCGGTGGCGACGGTCCTGAACGGGATGCCCTCGGCCGCGGTCACCTTGGCCTCAAGGCCGGCGGCGGTGCCGATCCACAGCACCTCCAGTGCGCCGCCCGCCGCGGCGAGGCGTGAGCGCAGGGCGCGGATCGCCGTGAGCGCCGGATAGGTGTGGCCACCCGTTCCGCCGCCGGTGACGATCAGCCGCAGAGGTCGGCCGAGGTGAGAGATGAGATCGCCGGTGTCGCGGTTCACGCCTGGAACATACCAGTGCCGCCGAAGATGGTTGACGAACAGCCAGGAAAGGTTCGCCGCATTTGATCGCAGGTGCGGCAGGCCGTGACAGACCGCCGCACCGGCTTCGCCCGGACAGCGCGAAGGCCCGCCCCCACCGTGGTGGGAGCGGGCCTTCGGCCGGGGCCTACGGCTTCGCCGTGTCGTCCGCGCCCTTCGCGGCCGGGATCGGCTCGGTCGCCCGGTAGCGCGGGGAGGCCGGGTCGGCCAGCGCGGAGGGCGCGGCCTGCTCGGCGGCGGGGGCCGGCGAGGGCGAGATGACCACCCCGGTCGCCCCGGCCACCGGCGCCACCGGGGCCTCCTCCTTGACCTTGATCCCGGCCTGGTCGAAGGCCGCCTTCAGCCGCTGGCGCAGCGCCCGCGACACCGAGGCCGCCTTGCCCGGCGCGGTCCGGGCCTCGACCCGCAGCACCACCGACTCCGGGGCGACCGACTCCACGCCCAGGATCGACACCGGCGCCCAGATCAGCTCGTCGTACGGGGCCTCCTTGGCCATCTCCTCGGCCGTCGCCAGGATCAGCTCCTCGACCCGGACGAGGTCCTCCTTGTACCCGACCTGCACGTCCACCGAGGCGGTCGCCCAGCCCTGGCTCATGTTGGCGATCCGCTTCACCTCGCCGTTGCGGATGTACCAGATCTCGCCGTTCGCGCCGCGCAGCTTGGTCACCCGCAGGCCGACCTCCAGCACGGTGCCGCTGGCCACCCCGGTGTCGATCTCGTCGCCGACGCCGTACTGGTCCTCCATGATCATGAAGACCCCGGAGAGGAAGTCGGTGACCAGGTTGCGGGCGCCGAAACCGATCGCCACACCGGCCACACCGGCGCTCGCCAGCAGCGGCGCCAGGTTCACCCCCAGCGCGGACAGCACCATCAGCGCCGCCGTGCCCAGGATGGTGAACGAGGCCACGCTGCGCAGCACCGAGCCGATCGCCTCCGACCGCTGCTGGCGCCGCTCGGTGTTCACCACCCCGGTGTTGGCCAGCAGGCCGCCCAGCCGGCTCTCCTCCTGGGTCTCCGAGCCGCGCGCCATCCGGCTGATCAGCTGGGTGATGAGCTTGCGCACCACGGCCCGCAGCACCAGGGCCAGCACGATGATGAAGATGATCCGCAGCCCGCCGGCCAGCCAGCCCTGCCAGTGGGTGTCGAACCAGCTGGCGGCCTGCCGGGTGGTGTCCGAGACCTCCTGCGCGCTGGTCGGTATCCGCAGGTCGAGCTCCGGCAGCTGTGCGGTCGGGCTCGGGGCCGGTGTCGGGTTGGCGAGCGTCAAGGACGCGTCGGACGGGCCGGTGGCACCGGAGCTGAACACGTGCGGACCTTCCTGGCTGGGTGCGTGTCGGGCCCGCACCGCCGGCAAGCGGCCCGCGGACCGTGCGCTCCAGCCTATCCGCCCCCGCGGACCCGCCGGGACACGCCGGGACACGCCGGGACGCGGCGGGAGGGCGTACGCGTCCTCCCGGACGCCCCGTCAACGCACCCGCGCGCTCCCTCCTGAGTGGGCTTCCGGGGAGGCCTCGGCCGTCCGGCACTGCTCCGGACGGCCGAACCGCGCCCCTGGCGGGCCACCCGGCGGAGCCGCCGGGGCGGGCGGCACCGCCACCCGGGTGCAACCCGACCTTCCCCCGGGCATACCGGCTATGACGGAGACCACACCCGGAGTTCACCTCAGGTCCGTTACACAGGAGTGGTGGCGCCGTACAAAGGCGTAAGGCGACACTGGGGGAGATCGCGCACGAGTGGCGCGATCCCACCGCTCGTCCCGGCGCGAGCCACGCGTCGCAGGCGTCCAAGGAGGCATCCGTGCCGCATGTCCTGGTCCTCAACGCGTCCTACGAGCCACTCGGCGTCGTATCGATGCGCCGCGCACTCATCCTGGTCCTCAACCACAAGGCGGTCAGCCTGGAGGATTCGGAAGTCACTCTGCACAGCGCCACCAGCGCCCTTCCGGCGCCGTCCGTCGTCCGTCTGACCCGCTTCGTGCGGGTCCCGTTCTGCGGGCCCGTCCCGCTCACCCGCCGGGCGCTGTTCGCCCGCGACCACGGCCGCTGCGTCTACTGCGGGGCCGCCGCCACCAGCGTCGACCACGTCATCCCGCGCAGCCGCGGTGGCCAGCACCGGTGGGACAACGTGGTGGCGGCCTGTCGCCGCTGCAACCACACCAAGGCCGACCGCCACCTCACCGAACTCGGCTGGCGGATGAAACGACCACCCGCGCCGCCCAGCGGCCTGGCCTGGCGCATCATCGGCACCGGGATCAAGGACCCGCGCTGGCGGCCCTACCTGGAACCCTACGGCGGCGCGGACCAACTGCGCGCCCCGCAGTGGGGGGAGTACGAGCACCGCGACCACACCGAGCAGCCGGCCCACCCCGTCCCGCTCGGCCGGGCGCACCCCGCCCACCCCGCCCCCGTCCGCCGCGGTGAGCAGCCCGAACCGCTCTCCGCCTGACCGCAGCTCCACAAGGGCCCGCCCGTCACACCGTCGGTACGCGCCTCATGGGCCGCCGAGCCCCCCGCACCGGGGAGCCGGCGGCCCGCCGCGTTCCGCCCGGCGGCACCGCGTGGCCGCCGGACCCGCTACGGCTTGGGCGCCTGCGGGCGCACCGCGAGCGAGGCCGGGGTGCCGTCCGACCGGGACTGCCCGGCCGGCGCACCGGGCGCACCGGGAGTGCCGGGCGCACCAGGCGTGGCCGGCCCGGCCGGCGCGGTCACGGCGTACAGCTCGACGCCCCACAGCGAGTAGCCGTACTTGGTGGCCCGGGCCACGCCCTGCACCCGGACGTAGCGCGTGCCGGGCGCGTCGAAGCGCACCGTCTCGTCGCCGCCCTTGCCGTTGTCCACCGTCGCCGCGTCCGTCCAGGTGTTCCCGTCCGCCGAGACCTGGATCCTGTACGAGGAGGCGTACGCGGCCTGCCAGTGCAGCACCGCCGAGCCCAGCCGGGTCGCCTGCGGCAGCTCCAGCCGCACCCAGGCGTCGTCCTTGGCCGGCGAGGACCAGCGGGTCTTGGGATCGCCGTCGGTGACCGCCGAGGCCGGGAAGTCCGCCGTCTCGTCGCCCGAGGAGGTGGCCTTGGCGCCGAGCGCGAGGTCGGGCCCGCCGGTGGGCGGCACCACGTGCACCTGGAGGACCTGCCGGACGGTGGTGCCGCCGGAGACGAACTGCACCGGCACCCGGTACGTCCCGGACGGGGTGTCCGCGGCGGCCGCGACCAGCAGCGGCACGCCCACCCGGCCGCCGCGCGGCACGCTCACCGGACCGGCCGGGGTGACGGTCAGGCCCTTGGCGGCGGCCGGCACCTCGGTGCGCAGCTCGCCGGTGGTGCCCTCGGGCCGGCCGGCCTCCAGGGTGGCCCGGGTCTGGACGGGCGCGGCCGCGCCGGTGACCACGTCCAGGGCCGGGTCGGCGAGGTTGAGCCGGGCCGCCGGGGCGTCCGCGTACCAGGGGATCACCTGGTTGACCACCGGCGGGTCGCCGCCGGGCTTCCAGGTCAGCCGGAACGCGTCGGCGGGCTGGCCGCCGGCCGGCAGCTCGTTGTAGCCGGGCTGCACGGTGCCGATGTCGGCCCAGGTGCCGTCGGCCCGGCGCACCGCGACGGTGGCGGTGGCGTGCACGGCGGGGTCGGTCAGCACGGTGAGCCGGTCCAGCGGCCGGGCCGCGCCGAGTTCGACGGTGAGCGGCTCGTCCTGCGCGGTCGGCGCCTTGGCGGCCCGGTAGGCGGTGTCCGGGTTGCCGTCCAGCACGGCGGCGGCGGCGGAGCCGGGCAGGGCGTCGGGGCCGCCGCTGACACTGGCCGGGGAGTCGTCCGGGGCGGTCACGGTGAACTCGCGCACCGCGACGGCGGTCTTCTGCGCGGCGGTGGCCCGCAGCCGCACCGCCCGGACCACGGTGCCGGGCGGGAGGTGGCCGCTGACCGTCTTCTGGTTCCTGACGGTGGCGAGCTGCTTCCAGCCGCCCTCGCCGGTGGAGTACTCCAGGACGCCGTCGCGGATGTAGTCGTCGACGGCGGTCCGGGCGTCCGGGCCGTCGCCCCAGCCGCCCATCAGCACCGTCACGCCGCTGACCGGGCGGCCCGCGCCGAGGTCCAGGCCGACCGAGTCGCCGGGCTGCGGGGGAGCGGAGCTCCAGTAGAAGGTGTCGGCCACGCCGTCGGTCATCAGCGCGGGCAGGTGGTCCTGCGCGGTGCCCATGGTGGTGGTCGGGGCGAGCGCGCCGCCGCCCACGCCGGCCCAGTTGTCGGCGGCGCGCACGGCGCGTTCCAGGAACGGGCCGAGCACCCCGGTGCCGACGGTGGCCGGGGCCCGGTCCAGCTGCTCGCGCAGCCGGTTGAGCTCGACCCGGGCCTTCCAGGCCGCGGCGCCGTCGCCGCCGTGCTGCGCCAGCAGCATGTCGAGGGCGGCCTGCCCGGCCAGCCCGTAGTCGCGCAGCGGGCCCAGCCAGGGCGCGGCCTCGCCGGCCAGCTGGGTGGTGGCCGGGGTGCCGGCCAGGGTCTGCTGGGCGGTGGCCATGGTGGTGAAGGCCTCCCGCAGCGGGGCGGCGGCCTCGATCAGCTTGGCGAGGTCGGGGGTGGCGCCGGAGGTGGGCTCGGCGGCCGCCCAGAACCGGTCGAGCAGCGGCGTCAGGTAGCCGGACTCCTGCTTGGACAGCGGGGAGGAGGTGCTGTTCCCGGCCAGCGCGGTGACGGCGGACAGCGCCGTCCCGGCGGGCGTCGCGGCGGCGCCGGTCGGCCCGGCCAGCGAGCGCACCGCGGCCCGCCAGGACTCCTCGGGCTGGTAGCCGGACGGGTTCCAGGCGAAGTCCCCGGCCGTGCCGACGGCGATCCGGGAGGCCACCGGCTGGCGCATCGCGCCGGTCAGCAGTGCCGCCGATCGGGTGGCCACCTCCGGGTCGCGCCCGGTGTAGGCGCCGAGGAAGAGCCGGTCCGGGCTGGCGTCGTTGACCGGGTAGTTGTCCATGGTGAGCAGCGGGTGCCCGTACAGCCCGGCGGTGTCGGAGGCCTGGGCGCCGGTGATCTTCTCCGGGATCACCCCGACCCCGCTCCAGGCCACCTGGACCCCCTCCGGCAGCGCCGCGGCCAGCGCCTTGCGGTACGGGGTGGAGCCCTGCTGGTGGTACTCGGTGGGGACGACCGACAGCGGCGCGAGGCCCGGGTTCTTCGCGATCAGCCGGTCCCGCACCTTGCGCACCAGCTCGGCCTGCGCCTTGGCGGCCGCGGCGGGCCCGGTGCCGTACTTGCCGCGGTCGCCGCCGCAGTGCCACTCGTCGTAGCTGACGTCCAGGAACTGGAGCTGGAAGGCGGTGAAGCCGAGGGCGCGCAGCCCGTCCAGCTTGCCCACCAGCGCGTCCACGTCCTTGCCGGAGCTGAAGCAGAAGGACTGCCCCGGGTCGATCGCGTAGCCGAGCGTGACGTGGTTCTGCCGCGCCCGGACGCCCAGTTCGCGCAGTTCCTGGGCCTGGGCGGCCGGGTAGGGGGTGCGCCAGCGGGAGAGCCGGTACGGGTCGTCACCGGGCGCGTAGAGGTAGAAGTTCTGCTTGGAACGGCCGAGGAAGTCCAGCTGCTCCAGCCGCTGCTGGGCGGTCCACGGGGTCCCGTAGAAGGCCTCCGCGGTGCCGCGCACGGGAGCGCCGGTCGGCCAGTCCCGCAGGGCGATCCCGGGCAGGCCGAGCCCGGCCGCCCCGGGGGCCTGCCCCTGCCCGGCCGGTACGGCGGCGAGCAGCTGGCGCAGGCTCTGCGCGGCGTAGAAGGTGCCGGTGGCGTCCGTGCCGGCCAGCACCACGGCGCCGTACGTGCCGCCGCCCTGGGCGGGCAGCTGACCGGCCGACAGCACGTACCCGCCGGCCGGCAGTCCCGCGGGCGAGGCCGCGGAGCCGTCCCCGCCGCCGGCCGCGGCGGCCAACTGGCGCAGCACCCGGCCGGGTTCGCCATCGGTGCCCTGGCCGACGTACACCACCAGCGAGCCGGCGGCCGGTGTCCCGGCGTCCGGTTGCGGCGTCACCTCGCTCGCCCCGGCGACCTCCAGCACCTCGCGGACGGCCCCGATCGCGGCGAAGTCCGCCTTGTCCCCGGTCACCAGCGTGACGGCGGACGGCACCGTGACGGGCTTGCCGGCGACCGTCTGCCGCTGCGGCTTCGGGAAGACCTTGGGGTCGGTCACACTGCCCAGCGGGGTCTGCGGCGCGGCGCTCACCACGGCCGCCGCCGAGCCGAGGGCGGACGCCGAACCGACGGCGGGTGCCGAGCCGACGGCGTGCGCCGTCGAGGGCACCGCCCCGGCCAGCAGCCCGCCGACCACCGCCGCAGCCGCGACTCCGGCCGCGATCTGCAGCGCCCGGCGGCCCGGCCGCCGCGCGGCGCGCTCCGCCCGTCCGGCCGATTCCGTCCGTTCCTCGCGCTCCGCCCGTTCCTCGCGCACCGATGCCAACAGTGGCTCCGTTCCCTTGAGGTCGGCGATCAGCCGGTCCGCCGTCCGCGGCACCAGCTGACGGCACGTCCGTGCGGTGGCCTGCCGCGCCGCCACCGCCGCGGGGTGGTGCACGACCTCGCGCAACGCCGGACTCTGCTCCAACTGCGACCGAAGCCGCCGCCCGGCCGCAACGGACACACGGGCTTGCACAGGGGCCTCCTCGCCAGGCCGGAACCACATCTTCGACAACCCCACCAGTCGGCTGATCAGGTGTCAACGCCGTCGACGGCTATGCCCGGTTTGCCGGATTCGGCCGAGCGTCGGGCCGGGCAGGGAAGCGACGGACGCCGCCGCCCGGAGGGTACCGGACGGCGGCGGCGCGGCCGCGGTCGGTGCTGGTCAGCGCCGGTTCGCGGCGGATGCGGGGAGAGGGCTCAGGCCTTCTCGGGGTCGGGCTCCCGGCGCCGGTTCGGGCCGGCCGCGCGGGCGCACAGCAGGCGGGCCGACCGCGGCCCCCTCTTCACCGCGCCCCACGGCTGGACCGCCACCGCCGACCGGCGGGGCGGGCCCCGGCCGTTCCGCCCGGCGCCGCCGTGTCGCGCTGGGTGATCGAGGCGTCACCCGGGTAGGAAAGTGGTCGTCCTGACCGGGCGTAGCCGAGACAGCGCAGGAGTCGCGAGTGGCCGCTTACCACGACAGTGACGGAGCCGGGCAGGTCCCGGCACAGGACGCCCCGCCGCCGCCCGCCGAACTGGTGGCGCTGGCGCGGGCGTACGGGGTGGACAGTCGGTACCCGGGGCCGGGCGGACGGTCGGTGGGGGCGCGGACGCTGGTGGCGGTGCTGGCGGCGATGGGGGTGGCGGCCGGGACGCCGCAGCAGACGGCGGAGGCGCTGGAACGCCACCGGGCCGAGCAGCGGGACCGGTTGCTGCCGCCCTGCGTGGTGGTCCGGCAGGGGCGGCGCACCGCCCTGGACCTGCCGGCGGACGCGCGGCTGCGGGTGGAGCTGGAGGACGGCGGCAGCTGGGAGCTGCCGCGCGGGCACTCGCACTGGGTGCCCGGCGACCTGCCGCTGGGGCGGCACGCGCTCACCGCCCGCAGCGCGGGGCGGACGGCCCGCGCCGCGCTGATCGTCGCCCCCGAACGGCTGCCGGGACTCCCCGGCCGCGGCTGGGGGTTCCTCGCCCAGCTGTACTCGGTGCTGTCCGACCGCTCCTGGGGCATGGGCGACCTCGGCGACCTCGCCGAGCTGGCGCAGTGGGCGGGCGCCGGCCTCGGCGCGGACTTCGTGCAGATCAACCCGCTGCACGCGGGCCTGCCCGCCAGCCCGTCCGACCCCTCCCCGTACCGCCCCTCCTCCCGCCGCTTCGCCGACCCGGTGCACCTGCGGATCGAGGCCGTCCCCGAGTACGGCCACCTGGCCGGCGACCGGCGCGACCGCGCCGAGGACCTGACCCGCCGCGCCGCCCGGCTGCGGGAGGAGGTGCTCGGCCACGACGGACTGATCGACCGCGACGCCGTCTGGCGGCTCAAGCGCGAGGCCCTCGAACTGCTGCACGGGGTGCCGCGCGGCCCCGGCCGGCAGGCCGGGTACGAGGCGTACCTGCGCCGCGAGGGCGAGTGGCTGCGCCGGCACGCCCTGTGGAACGCCCTGGCAGAGGAACACGGCCCCGACTGGCACCACTGGCCGAAGGGCCTGCGTCACCCGGACGGCCCACAGATCGGGCAGGCGGAGAAGGAGCTCGGAGACCGGGTCGAGTTCCACCGCTGGCTCGCCTGGCAGGTCGACCAGCAGCTCGGCGCCGCCCAGCGCGCCGCCCGCGAGGCCGGCATGGCGCTCGGCCTGATCCACGACCTGGCCGTCGGCGTCCACCCCGACGGCGCGGACGCCTGGGCCCTCCAGGACGTGCTGGCCGGAGGCATCGCGGTCGGCGCCCCGCCGGACGCCTTCAACGCCCACGGCCAGGACTGGGGCCTGCCGCCCTGGCGCCCGGACGCCCTCGCCCAGGCCGGCTACGCCCCGTACGCGGAACTGCTGCGGGGCGTCGCCCGGCACGCGGGGGCCCTGCGGATCGACCACGTGATGGGCCTGTTCCGCCTCTGGTGGGTGCCGGCCGGGCACCCGCCCACCGAGGGCGTGTACGTCCGGTACGACGCGGAGGCGATGCTCGGGGTGCTGGCGCTGGAGGCGCACCGGGCCGGGACGGCGGTGATCGGCGAGGACCTCGGCACGGTCGAGCCGGGTGTGCGGGAGGAGCTGGCGGCGCGCGGTGTGCTCGGCACCTCCGTCCTCTGGTTCGAGCGGGACTGGCAGGCCGACGGCGCCGTCCTGCCCCCGGACCGCTGGCGGCCGGGCTGCCTGGCCACCCTCACCACCCACGACCTGCCCAGCACCGCCGCCCGGCTCTCGGGCGAACACGTCGAGCTGCGGCACCGGCTCGGGCTGCTGGTCCGGCCGCTGGGGGAGGAGCAGGAGGAAGCGGCGGCGGAACTGTCCGACTGGCGGGCCGAACTGGCCCGGCTCGGGCTGCTCCGGCCGGGCGAGCCGCTGACGATGCCCGCGCTGTACGGCTTCCTGCGGGCGACACCGGCCCGGCTGGTCGGCGTCTGGCTGCCGGACCTGGTCGGCGACCCGCGGCCGCAGAACCTGCCCGGCACCTGGGACCAGTACCCGAACTGGCGCCTCCCGGTCGCCGACGGCACCGGCGCCCCGGTCACCCTCGACGACCTCGCCGCCACCCCCACCGCCCGCCTCCTGGCCCACCTCCTGGCCCCGCCCGGGCCGCACTGACCCCAGCCCCGCCCGCCAGGCCACCCCCGGCGCGCGCGCCCCCATAAGCAGGCAGTAAGTTGGAAACGTGGACAAGAGGAACGCTTTGCGAGCCGGCGCGGTCTCCGCAACGGTCACGCTGATGATGCTGCTGTCGTCGCCCGCCATGGCCTTCTCCAGGGACGACGGTGATGACCCCGGTACCGGCCTGAGCGTCGGTCAGACCCTCGGCCTGTACGTGTTTCTC
>NZ_JBHUAF010000304.1:0-10518 GCF_042789895.1 Kitasatospora sp. NPDC056783 | reverse complement strand
CTTCCAGCCCTGGGTGGTGCCGAAGTCGCCGAGGACGAGCTCGGGTTCGGCGAACGCGCCCTGCTCGTCCTGGCGGGAGATCCAGACGCCGCCGTCGTGGCAGCCCACGAGGTCGAGCCGGCCGTCACCGGTCGTGTCGGCGAGGAAGCGGGGGTGCTTGTCGAGGAGCCAGCCACCGGCCTCCTCGCCGAGGCCGAACGCCTTGAGCGCCGGCGCGTCGGGGAGTTCGGCGAACGCGCCCTGCTCGTCCTGACGGGAGATCCAGACGCCGCCGTCGTGGCAGCCCACGAGGTCGAGCCGGCCGTCACCGGTCGTGTCGGCGAGGAAGCGGGGGTGCTCGTCGGCGACCCAGCCACCGGCCTTCTGGTCACTCCCGAAGGCCTTGAGGACCAGCTTGCCGGTGGCGGGTGCGAACGCGCCCTCCTCGCCCTGGCGGGACACCCGGACGCCGTCGGCGGCCAGCACCACGATGTCGGGCTTGCCGCCGCCCGTGGTGTCCGCGAGGGTCCACAGGTCGGCGGGCGCCAGGGCGGAGACGGTCTTGAGCAGGGGGCGCTCGTCGTCGAAGGTGCCGTCGCCCCGGCTGGACGACGTCACGGCTCCCTTGGCCGGCCTGAGTCCCACGAGGTCGTGCCGCCCCGCCCCCGTGAGGTCGGCGAGGAAGCGCGCACCGGTCCCGGCCCACCAACCAGGCTGCCCGGGGGCGCGGTTGAGTCCCTCGCCGGTCCACTCCCCGGCAGCCTTGTCGCTGCCGAACTGTTCCAGGACCAGCAGCATGTCGCTGAACGAGGGTGTCGCCCCGGGCGCCATCCGCAGGGCGGTCGAGCGGACCAGCGGCCAGGACCGGCGGCCGTTCCAGTGGTCCCGGTGGGCGAAGCTCAGCACGAGGTCGCTGGTGCGCTCGGGTTCGGCGGTGACGAACCGCCAGCGCTGGCTCTTCGAGCCGTCGTCGTACGCGCGCAGGACGACCCGGATCTCGGCCTCCGGCTCGTCGTCCTCGTCACGGTCGGGCAGGTCGAGGACGACGCCGTCGGTCGCGCTCTCGATGAAGTAGAGGCCCGCCTCGCCCTCGACGGCGACGACGTGCCACTGCTGGCTCTTCTTTCCGGCGGCGGCGGCCGCTTGGCGCGGGCCCCGGTCCTTGCCGCCGGGGTCGTCGAGCACCTTGCCGTCGGCCGCGTTGCGGATCACATAGCCCTGGTCGTCCTGTTCGAACCCGCCCTGCGCGGTCTTCACGGGGGTGAGTTGCCACTGTTGCGGGCTCGGGCCGCCCTCGGCGAAGTCGCGGACGACGAGCGCCCCGTCCGCGCTCGGCGCCAGTGGGACGCCGAGGGTCTTCCCCGTGGCGGCGTTGACGATCTCCAGTTTCAGTTCTTGCGTGGGCACGGGCATCGTGGTGCCTCTTCCAACTCTTCCGGACGGTGCGGGCGTCGGCTCGGGACGGGGGCGGCGCGGCGGTGGACGCGGCTCACGTGAAGACGTGGTGGTACGGCACGTTCCACTCGTTGGGCAGCCGCGGGTAGAAGGTGTTGATGATCGTCCCGGTGAAGTCCCCACCCCAGTTGTAGGTGAGGCGCACCTCGTTCTCGGGCGTCACCGCGTGGTCCTTGAAGCCGAGGATGGCGTCGGGGTGGGTGATCGGCACGAAGGTGATCCCGCCCCACGGCGTCACCGTGACGACCCAGAGCTGGGTGTCCTCGGGTGCGCCGTTCCTGCCGCGCCACTTGTCGCCGACCTTGTCGGGCAGGCCCAGCTGGACGGTGTCGGCCGTCGCGGCCTTCGGGGCGTCCTGGTGGACGCTGATGCGCCGGCGCTGGGGCTTCGGGGTGCCGTCGTCACCGCGCCCGGCGGCGGTGCCTGCCGGGTCGACCGGCTTGGGCGTCACCTGGCCGGCGGCGCTCTCCAGGAAGTAGAGCGGCCGCTGCCCGAAGAAGCCGCCGGGGGTGACGTACCAGAGGTGGCCCTTGGCCTCCTTGGTGTCCGGGTCGAGCGTGGTGGCCAGCTTGACCCCCTTGTCGTGGACCGACTCCTTCAGGTCGACCGGCCGCAGGAAGCCGCCGTTGAAGGCGTGGACGAGCATGACCGGCCGGTTCTCGACCAGCGCCGCCACGATCGCGTTGTCGTAGCTGTTCACCGCCACCGGGCCGCCTACCACCAAATTCGCCATCGCGGTGCGTTCTTGGGTGTACATAGCGGAAACCTCACCTGTCTGGTATGCGCGAGAGAAAAGCGCCGGGCGCTCAGTCCAAGGGCGCGACAACGGCCCGGAATCGCCGAGTTGCCAAGGTGCCACACTCCCCAATTCACCGACAGCGTCAACCCGTTGATTCACTCGATCGAGTGGCGCGCCCACGGCCGTCGCCCCGGTCGCTGAAGCCCGTGGTAGCTTCCATCGCCGGAACGTGCACAGAATTCCGTTCCCAAATCGCCCAATTCACCGAATTCACCTCGACGCGGTCCGACCGGATCATTTCGAGGACATCATCCGAGGACGGGGAATGCCTTCCAACGCGTACAACCTGGATCGGGCCAAGCGCCGGCCGCTGACCAAGAAGAACCTGCGGGAACTGGGCGTCGAGCAGACCTGGCAGGCCATCCTGGACCACCCCAGCCTGGTCTACGTGGACGACTACGGCGTGCGGCACAAGCCCGTCGGCTTCTCCATGAACAAGTCCAGCTTCGGCACCTTCCCCGGAACGGCGCACCAACTCGGCTGGCTCGCCTACCTGAACCTCGGCGAGCCACTGATCGAGGAACGGCGCAACATCCACCAGCCACCGCCCGACATGTTCTCCTCGCGCAGTTACGTCAACCGCAGCCGGACTGCCGAGATGAACTTCACCGACTCCGTCGATTTCACCGTGTCGAACGCGATCACCTGGTCGCTCCAGGGATCATCCCAGCTCACCTTCGGCGGCAGCGTCAGCGCCGAACTCCAGCTGCAACTGCAGAACCAGCTCCAGGTGAGCCTCCAGGCCCAGCTCCAGGGGCAACTCCAGGGGCAACTCGGAACTCAGCTGCAGAACGCCATGGAGAACAAGTGCACCAACACGGTGACCAATAAGAACAGCAAGGACAACATCGGGGTGGACGCCGCGAACGGCACCGAGAACGGGGTGAACAACTCGGTGGCGAATTCGGCGTCGGCCTCCGCGACGGCCTCCGCGATGACCTCGGTGACGGACTCGGTCGCGTTCACCACCACGGGCAGCGCCACCGGCAACGCGCAGCTCAACGCCCAGTTGATGCTGGGCATCACGGGCTCCGTCAGCGGCACCCTGACCACCAGTTGGACGTCCAACTCGCAGATCTCCGGCACGATCCCGGCCGGCTCCCGGGTCGAAACCCTGGTCAGCCAGCGGCGCACCCGCAAGCAGTACTCCTACGAGATCCCGGTGACCTTCTCCGGGCTGCTCGCGGTGCGGTACGACGTGCCGGTGGCGGTGCTGTCGCCGCCGCAGTCCGGGGACTACCCCGGCCTCGACCGGCTGGTCGCCCGCGACATCGCCGACCTCGACCTGGCGGGCGGCGGCTTCCGGATGAAGGGGCTGGCCGAGGTGGTCTCCGCCCTGGAGGTCCAGCACACGATGTTCGACGGCGAGAGCCTGACCGACAGCGAACGGGAGCTGTTCAAGCGGCCCTGACCGGGCGGACGGCGCCACCACGACGACCAGAGGTGACAACCATGGTGTTCGGCAACATCTTCGACTCCGCGGGCAAGGGCGCGGGGCTGTTCTCGGTGATCAGCGACGGCGGCAAGCCGGTGCCAGGGGCGGACCTCGACTTCGAGGACGCCGACGACGACACGTACGACGACACGACCACGAGCCTGTTCACCAGCGGGATCCACGGGGCCAACGACCGCGCGAAGATCGTGCAGGAGCAGTCGCCCGAGGCACGGGCGATCCTCGGCTTCCTCGGCTCCTTCGTGCGGACCACCCAGGCATCGGCCGGGACACAGGCGCAGTACTCCCAGGACCCCGGCTCGGTGTCCACGGCGGCGGCCGGCGGCATGCGGGCGTCCAGCCCCACGGTGACGGAGCACGACGGCCTCCAGAAGGACTCCGACCTGGAGAGCAAGCCGAAGAAGAGCGACTACACCAAGCCTCCCAAGCCGGCCAAGCCGACCGTGGAGGCTCCCGACGCCCCCGCAGCGCCCGAAGCCGCCAAGCCGAGCGCCGACAAGCCGACTGCCGACGAACCGCCGCGCTCGTAGCGCCACGAGCGCGGCGGTCGCCGGACGAGGGGGCCAGGCACGCTGCCGTCCCCGGCCCCCTTCGCGCGTCAGACGGGGAGCAGCTGCCACTGCCGGCTGCGCTGGTCACCGTCCGACTCGTGCTGCTTCACCGCCGCGGGGGCGGTGGCGTCGACCCGCAGGAGCAGCCCGCTGTGCCGGTTGGCGATCTCGAAGACCCGGGGGCTGTCGGTCGCCGGGCCCGCCGGGATCAGCCGCCACTGCTGGTGGTGCGCTTCGACGCCCTGGTAGGCGCGTTGCGCCGCCACCGCGCCGGCCGCCTCCTCCCCGTCGGCGATCTCCAGGACCTTGCCGCTGCGCAGGTTCTCGATCGTGTAGAGGACGTCGCCCTCGCTCTGGCCCGCCACGACCAGCCGCCAGCGCTGGTGCTCCCGGGGAACGGCGAGGGACTGGTGGATCTCGGCCCCGTCCTTGGTGGACTCGCGCAGCACGCCCATCCGCAGCCTGCTGCGGACGTTGGCCCAGGAGACCACCGTGCCGGACTCCGGAAGGCCGGCCATCAAGGGTGAGGCGATCTTCCGGATCCGGTTGTTGACGTGGTCGGCGATGTAGAGGGTGTCCACACTGTCCACGGCGAGCGCGGCCGGGTAGTTCAGCTGGGCCTTCGCGGGCGCGCCGTTGTCACCGCCGAAGCCCGCGACGCCGGTACCGGCGACGGTGCCTATCCGGCCGTCGGCCGTGATCCTCCGGACCCGGTGGTTGTTGTAGTCGGCGAAGTGGACGACGCCGCCGCTGTCCACCGCCATCCCCATGGGAAGGTTCAGTTGGGCCTTGTCGGCGGGGCCGCCGTCGCCCGAGAAGCCCGCGGCGCCGGTGCCGGCGACGGTGCTGATCGTGCCGTCCGCGGTGACCTTCCGGATCCGGTGGTTGTTGTAGTCGGCGAAGTAGACGACGCCGCCGCTGTCCACCGCCACCGCCAGCGGGTAGTTCAGCTGCGCCGAGCTCGCCGCGGCACCGTTGCCGCTGAAGCCCGCGACGCCCGTGCCGGCCAGGGTGGTGATCCTGCCGTCCTTCGTGATCCGCCGGATCCGGTTGTTGGCGGCGTCGGCGATGTAGAGCGTGCCCGCGCCGTCCGCCGCCAGTCCGCGCGCCTGGTTCAACTGGGCCAGCGTGGAAGGGCCGTTGTCACCGCTGAAGCCCGCGGTGGCGGTGCCGGCGACGGTGGCGATCCTGCCGTCCGTGGTGACCTTCCGGACCCGGAGGTTGCTGAAGTCGGCGATGTGGAGCGTCCCGGCGCTGTCGACCGCCAGCCCGAGCGGGCGGCTGAGCTGTGCCGAGACGGCAGGTCCGTTGTCCCCTGCGAACGCCGCCGTTCCGGTCCCCGCGACCGTGGTGATGGGAGGAGCGGACTGCTTGTCGGGAGTGGTCATCGTCATTCCTTCGTTCGTGGTGCCCGGGTGTCGAGAGTGCGCGGCCGCGCCGGGTGCGTCACACGGGGAGCAGCCGCCACTGCCGGTTGCGGGGGTCGCCGTTCGCCCCTTGCTGCTTGACGGCCACGGGGGTGTGGGCGTCGACGTGCAGGAGCAGTCCGCTGTGCCGGTTGGCGATCTCGTACACCCGGGGGCTGTCGGTCGCGGGCCCCATGGGGATCAGCCGCCACTGCTGGTGGTGCGCGTCGACGCCCTCGTAGGCGCGCTGAGCGACCACCGTCCCGCGCACCTTCAGCGCTTCGGGCACCTCCAGGACCATGCCGCTGCGCAGGTTCTCGAACGTGTAGAGCACCTCGCCGTCCTCCCGGCCCGCCACCACCAGGCGCCAGCGCTGGTGCTCCCTGGGCGCGGCGAGGACCTGGTGGATCTCGGCCCCGTCCTTGGTGGACTCGCGCAGGGCCCCCATCCGCAGCGCGCTGCGGACGTTGACCCAGGAGACCACCGTGCCCGACTCGGGCAGCCCGGCCACGGCCGGCGAGGCGATCCTCCGGATCCGTTGTCCGCCGTACTCGGTGATGTAGAGGGTGTCCACGCAGTCCACGGCGAGCCCCAGGGGGTTGTTCAGCTGGGCGTCCTTCCCGGGGCCGCCGTCCCCGGTGGAGCCGGCCGTGCCGGTGCCGGCGACGGTGCTGATCGTCCCGTCCGCCGCGACCTTCCGGACCCGCTGGTTGCCGCCGTCGGCGATGTGGAGGACACCCGTGCCGTCCACCACCACCCCGGTCGGGACGTCGAGCCGGGCCTCCACCGCCGGGCCGTCGTCGCCGCCGAAGCCGGCGGTACCGGTGCCCGCGACGGTGCTGATCGTCCCGTCGGCCGCCACCTTCCGGACCCGCTGGTTGAGGCTGTCGGCGATGTAGAGGGTGCCTGCGCCGTCCAGCGCCAGCCCGTGCGGGCGGTTCAGTTGGGCCTTGACGGCCGGTCCGCCGTCGCCGCCGAAGCCGGCGGTACCGGTGCCCGCGACGGTGCTGATCGTCCCGTCCGCCGCGACCTTCCGGACGCGGTCGTTGTTGTGGTCGGCGATGTGGAGGACACCCGCGCCGTCCACCACCACCCAGAGCGGGCTGTCCAGTTGGGCCTTGACGGCCGGTCCGCCGTCGCCGCCGAAGCCGGCGGTACCGGTGCCCGCGACGGTGCTGATCCTCCCGTCGGCCGCGACCTTCCGGATCCGGTGGTTGCCCCCGTCGGCGATGTGGAGGACACCCGCGCCGTCCACCACCACTCCGCGCGGGTCATTCAGTTGGGCCTTCTCGGCAGGACCGTTGTCGCCGCCGAAGCCCGCCTTGCCCGTGCCCGCGACCGTGCTGATCCTCCCGTCGGTCGTGATCTTCCGGATCCGGTGGTTGTCACGGTCGGCGAAGTAGAGGGTGCCCGTGCCGTCCACCGCGATCCCGAACGGACGGTTCAACTCGGCTGTGACAGCGGGTCCGTTGTCCCCCTTGGGGCCCGCGATCCCGGTCCCCGCGACCGTCCTGACCGGTGGGGATGGGTTCTCGCTGCCTGTCGTCGTTTCCGGGGCTGAGCTCATCGTGATCCCTTCGCCGTTCCCTGGCCGCCTGTTGCTCTGTTCAGGTGACTGTCGGTCGACTCCAGAAAGTCATATGAGCAGGGAGCCGACAATTACCCGTACGAGTGCATTCCAGTGCGCCAGGTTGACGAGCCCCGCAGGGATGTCCGCCAGGGTCAGGGTCGCCCGCGCCACTGGAGGGGACCATGAGCGCCGCCGGCCGGGACGGCGAAGTGAGCCGGGTGAGCAGCCGCCGGGTTCCCGCCCTGTGCTGGCGCATCGGCACAGGGCGGGACGGGGCAGGGCGGGATGGGCAGGGGCGAGTCATCCGGGCGGACCGCTCGCCTTCCGCCCGCGGCGCACGACTCCCGTCACCCGGCGCACGACTCCCGTCACCCGGCTCCCGTCAGGGAAGCCGTCGGGTGAACAGGCTCCCGTGCGCCGCCGTCCCGGCATCCGGCGCGGCTCCGGGTGCGGCGCGGCGCAGGCCGTACCAGAGGACCGCCTGGTTCGAGGTGATGACCGGCACGCCCAGCTCCCGCTCCAGGGGGACGACGGCGGCCCGGGCGGGGAAGCCGCTGCCCGGCACCAGGACGCCGTCCGGGCGCGGGAGGTCCGGGTCGTGGAACGCCTTGACGACCTGCTGGTGCACCTCGGCGGGGTCGATCGTCCAGTGGGCGCCCTCGTCGAAGGCGTTGTAGCGGGCGACGTCGTCCCACTCCGGGCCCAGTGCGAACTGGACCATCCGGGTCTGCCGGACGCCGACCTCGCCCAGGTACTCCTCCGCGGCGCGGAACGTCGGCTCGGTGAACCAGGGCGGCATGACCAGCAGCGGTCGTCGCACCCCGGACGCCCGCAGGGCGGCCGTGATGGCCGTGGCCGCCGTGTACACGGGTACGCCGCGGGCGTGCGCGCCGGCCGCCTCGACGAACTCGGTGTCGAAGGCGGGCCCGCCGAAGAAGCTGCTCGACCCGAAGCAGAGCGCGACGCTGTGCGCGCCCAGCCGGCCCAGGTGGTCCAGCCCGCGGACGACGTCGGGTGCGTTCGCCAGGGCGCCCGCGGGGCTTCCGACGTACTCGGTGTCATCGGGCCGGGGGCACTCGAACCGGGCGGTGTGCACCGACACGCCCTCGGGTGCCATCCGCCAGATCTCGGTCTCGGGCACGGGATCGTTGTGGATGACGAGGATGCCCAGCCGGGCCGCGGCCGCCGTCATCGGACCTCACCCGCCGCCGCCGTGGTCGGGACGCCGTCCAGCGACACGGCCGTCTCGTCCGACGCCGCCGTCTCGTCCGACGCGGCCTCCGTGCCCCGGCCGAAGCCGAGCCACGCGAGCACCGCACCGGCCACCGCGACCCCGCCGGCCAGCAGGAAGCCGGTACGGAACGCCCCGTCGCCCGGGTGCGTGCCCAGAACGAGGATCAGGGCCGCCACGCCGAGGGCGCCCCCCGCGTACTGGGTGGTGGTCATGAGCGCCCCGGCCACGCCCTGGTTGCGGTCGTCCACGTCGCGGGTGCCGCCGACGAACATCGAGGTGTAGATCATGCCGTGCCCGAGGCCGCTGACGACCAGGCCGGGCAGCATCGCCACGAGGTAGCCGTGGTTGCGGGCGGACAGCCCCAGCAGCAGGAGTCCGGCCGCGCCGACCACGAACGCCAGCGTCAGGCAGCGGCGCACGCCGAGCGGGCCGACCAGCTTTCCGGCGATCATGTTGCCGAAGGTGATGCACGCGGCGAGCGGGAGGAACGCGATCCCGGCGGCGAGCGGCGTGTAGCCGCGGCCGTCCTGCAGGAGCAGCGTCACCAGGTAGAACTCGACGCCCGCCACGCTCGCCATGTACAGCGCGGAGGAGCCGCACCCCATGACGAGGCTGCGGGTGCGCCGCAGGACGGGATCGACCAGCGGCCGGCCGCTGCCCCGCTCCCGCACCGTGAACAGCACCAGCAGGACGACGCCGACGAGGAAGCTGCCCAGCGTCAGCGGGTCGGTCCAGCCGATGTCGGCGGCCAGGGTGAGGCCGAGGACGGAGACCAGGACCATCGCGGTGCACAGCACCGCGTTGAGCACGTTGAGGGCGGCGGTGCGGCTCTGCTCCGCCTTCCCGGGCAGGAACCGGGGGGCGGCCAGCGCGCACAGCACGGCGAAGGGCAGGTTCACGAAGAACGTCGCGCGCCAGGAGACGGTGGTCAGCAGTCCGCCGATGACCACGCCCGCGGCCAGTCCGCTGGCACCGACCGTGCCCCAGACCGCGAGCGCCCGGGTGCGTTCGCGGCCCGCCGGGAACGTCGTGTTCACCAGGGCCAGGATCGACGGCTGGAGGCAGGCCGCGGCGACGCCCTGGGCGCCGCGGGCGATCAGCAGCAGCGCGGCGTTCGCCGCGAGGCCGCCCAGCAACGAGGCGACGCCGAAGATCACCAGCGCGGCCATGAACAGCTTCCGGGCGCCGAGCCGGTCCCCGACCCGGCCGCCGACGATCAGGAAGCCGGCGAAGAACACGGAGTAGGCGCTGACGACCCACTGCATGGCGCTGCCGGACAGCTCCAGGTCGGCGCCGATGTCCGGCAGGGCGACGAAGATGACGGAGAAGTCGAGCGCGATGAGGAACTGGGCCGCGGAGAGGGTGATGAGGCCGCCGACCGGACTGCGGGAGGCCGTCGGGGCGGAGGGTGCGTTCGGTTGAGACATGGTGTGGATGACCGCCTGGTCGTCTTGTCGCCCCGGGTCATGGGGCTGGGGACTGGGGGGCTGGGAGGGCTGGGGACTGGGGGCTGGGAGAACGGAAGGATCAAGAAGGTGCGGGAGTCGTCGACGGCCCGCTCCCCAGCGCCTGGTCCAGCGCGCCGACCGTGTCCACCACCGACCCGGCGCCCGCTGCGACGAGCTGCCGCGCCGAGCCGACCCCGTAGGACACGCCGATCGCGGGCATGCCGGCCGCCGTCGCCATCCGCATGTCGTCCACGGCGTCGCCGACGACCACGCACCGCGCCGGATCGGTTCCGGTCAACCGGGCCGCGAGCAGCGCCAGATCGGGATGGGGCTTGCCGCGCGGGGCCATGCCGTGGCAGACGACGGCGTCGAACTCGTCCACCAGGCCGGCGGGTTGGAGGAGTTCCAGCGCGCTGGGCCTGATCTTGCTGGTGCAGATCGCCGTCCTGACTCCCTCCGCCCGCAGCCGGCGCAGCAGCTCCGGTACGCCGGGGAAGACCAGGGCGGCGGCCTGCGGGACGACCTCCTCCCGGAACGACTCCCGGAAGAGGGCGACCGATTCGGCCACCCTGGCGTCCTCCTCGGCGAGTCCCGTGAGCTCGGCGAAGACGGCCGCGAGCGGC
>NZ_JBHUAF010000303.1:0-10519 GCF_042789895.1 Kitasatospora sp. NPDC056783 | reverse complement strand
GGGTGCCGGTGGTCACTGGGCGACCTTCAGTCCGCGGTTCTTGAACTCGGCGAGGGTGGCCTGCTGCGCGGTGTCGAGCGCCTGGTCGATGGTGCCGCTCTTGTCGGCGACCTTGCCGAAGGAGTCCTTCAGCGAGCCGTTGGTGACGCCCATCGCCGGGCCCCAGGTCCAGCCCGGCTTGACGGACTTGGCGGCGTCCGCGTAGAGGGCGTAGAGGTCCTGGCCGCCGTAGAAGTCGGTGTTGAAGGCCTGCTTGGCGACCGGCACCAGTTCGGTGGCGGCCGGGTAGGCGGAGGAGGTGCCGGAGGAGATGCGGGCCTTGAAGCCGTCGGCGGTGGTGGTCGCCCAGGTGGCGAACTCGACGGCGGCCTTGGCCTTCTTGCTGTCCTTGGACACGGCGAAGGTGGTGCCGCCGAGCATGCCGCTGGCGGGGGTGCCGTCCCAGCTGGGCATCGGCGCGGCCGCCCAGGTGCCGTTGACCTCGGGGGTGGTGCCGACGTTGGCCTTCAGGACGCCGGCGCCCCAGGTGGCGCCGAGGTACCCGGCCGTCTCGCCCTTCTGCAGGGAGGCGGTCCACTGCTGGCTGAAGGACGGCATGACGCGCACGAGGTCCTCGTCGGCCAGCTTCTGCCAGTACTCGGAGACCTTGCGGGTCTGCGCGCCGGTCAGGTCGGCCTTCCAGCTCTCGTCGGCGGCGGTGAACCAGTGGGCGCCGTTCTGCCAGGCCATCGCCTCCAGGGTGGTCGGGTCGTCGGGGAAGAAGGTGGCGATGCGGGTGTCGGGCTGGGCGGTCTTCAGCTGCTGCGCCGCGGTGCGGAACTCGTCCCAGGTCTTGGGGACGGTGATGCCGGCCTTGGCGAAGAGGTCCTTGCGGTAGTAGAAGACCTGGGGGGAGGCGTCCAGCGGCAGGGCCCAGGTCCGGCCGCCGAGCGAGGTGAGCTCGACGGCCTGGGGCAGGTACTTGGCCTTGAGGTCGCCGCCGACCAGCTTGCTGATGTCCTGGACGGCGCCCTGGCTGACGAAGTCCGGCAGCTGCGGGTACTCGACGTTGAAGACGTCGGGGGCGTTGCCCGCCTTCACCGCGTTGGAGAGCTTGGCGTAGCCGCCGGCCGCGCCGGCCGGGATCTCCTCGAAGGTGACCTGGATGTTCGGGTGGCTCGCGTTGAACGCGGCGACCACGTCCTTGGTGCCCTTCGCCCAGCCCCAGAAGGTCAGGCTGACCGGCTTGCCGTCGTCCGCGGCGGTGGTCGCCGCCCCGTCGCCGCTGCTGCCGCAGGCGGCCAGCAGGGTGACGCAGAGCGCGGCCGAGGTGGCCGCGGCGGCGGCGCGGAGGGCTCTGCGCCGGGAGAGGGGGGTCGAGCGCATCGGTGGGCTCCTTCGGACGAGGGTGCGCGGGGCCCGGAGCGGTCGGCTCCGGTCGGGGCCCGCAGAGGGTGGGGGCGATTGGCTGTCATCCTGAGCAGGTCGGCGATCGGAGTCAAGAGATTTGGATCAAATGATCCGACATGATCGACCCGCCGGACCCTCGAAGCCCCTCCCTCGACCACCGGAAATGCCGAAAAATCGGGGCAACGGTCCACCGTTGCGCCAACATCACAATCCGATCAAGCCGTTCATTTGATCGCGTCAGCTTGACGAATGATCAGGTGCTGCCTAGATTCCGGCTCACCACCCGATGACGGAGGACCTCATGCGCCTGCCCCCGGAGGACCGCGACCTCAGCCCGCACACCGGCTGGACCAGGGAGCACTGGGAGGCGGTGGCCGACGGACTGCTGACCGCCGTCCGCCCCCACGCCAGTCCCGCCGGGGCGCTGATCGACCTGCCCGGCCCCCGCCCGAGCCGCTCCGGACGCCGCTCCGACGGCCTGGAGGGCTTCGCCCGCACCTTCCTGCCCGCCGCCCTGCGGGTGGCCGGCGCGGGCGGCGCCGATCCGCACGGCCTGCTGGCGCACTACGCCGCCGGGCTCGACGCCGGCACCCGCACCCCCACCGGTGAGCGCGACCTCGCCGACGGCGACCGCGAGTCCTGGCCGCTGATCACCGACCGGGGCCAGGCCATGGTCGAGGCCGCCTCCATCGCCTTCGCCCTGCGCCTGACCCGCCCCTGGCTCTGGGACCGGCTGTCCGGGCCCGTCCGCGACCGGGTCGGCCGCTGGCTCGCCGACGCCCTGCACCGCGTGCCCAACGACAACAACTGGCAGCTCTTCCCGCTGTCCGTCGGCGGCTTCCTCGCCGAGGCCGGAATCGCCGAACCCGAGGCCCGCGCCGCCGTCCGCCGCGGGCTGGAGCACATCGACCGCTGGTACCTCGGCGACGGCTGGTACACCGACGGCCGCCCCCGCGCCTTCGACCACTACAACGGCTGGGCCCTGCACCTGTACCCCGTCCTGCACGCCCACCTCGCCGACGACCGGGCCCTGCGCTCCGTGTACGGCGAACGCCTCGCCGCCCACCTGGCCGGCTACGCCCACACCTTCGGGGCCGACGGCGCGCCCGTCCACCAGGGCCGCTCGCTCACCTACCGCTTCGCCGCCACCGCCCCGCTCTGGGCCGGGGCCCTGACCGGCCACACCCCGCTCGCCCCCGGCACCACCCGCCGCCTCGCCTCCGGAGCCCTGCGCCACTTCCTCGACCGCGGCGCCGTCGACGACCGGGGCCTGCTCACCCTCGGCTGGCACGGACCCGACCTCCGGCTCGTCCAGGAATACTCCGGCCCCGCCTCCCCGTACTGGGCCGGCAGCGCCTTCCTCGGCCTGCTGCTCCCGCCCGGCCACCCCGTGTGGACCGCGCCGGAGGCGCTCGCACCCGTCGAGGAGCGCGACACCGTCCTCGCCCTGCGCGGGCCCGGCTGGCTGGTGCAGTCCACCGCCGCCGACGGCCTGGTCCGGCTGCACAACCACGGCAGCGACGACCAGCCCGCCGACGCCGTGGGCCCCGACGACCCGTACTACGCGCGGCTCGCCCACTCCACCGCCACCGGTCCGTCCTTCGAGGGCCCCGCCGACAACCACCTCGCCCTGCTGACCGACGCCGGACCCACCGAACGCGGCCGCGTCCACCCGCTCGGCACCGGGCCCGGCTGGGCCGCCTCCCGCTGGCACCCGCGCGTCGGCGGCCGCGAACTGCCCGGCGTCACCGTCACCTCGCTCACCCTGGGCCACGGCGCCGAGGAGTTCCGCGCCCACCTGGTCACCGGCGGGCCGGCCGGCACCCCGGTCACCCAGACCGGCTGGGCCGTCGCGGGCACGCGCACCGAGCCGCACCGCGCCGGCGTCCGGGCGGACGGGCGGCTCGCCTCCGAGCTGCACGCCCTGCACGGCTTCACCGCCGCCGACAGCGTCCGGGTCCCCGGTGGCACCGCCTTCGGCCCCGAGGCGGCGCTGCCCCGGCTCACCGGCGAACTGTCCGCCACCGGCCCCACCCTGTTCGCCTGCGCCGCCCGCCTCACCGCCGTCCCCCGGCCGCCCGCCCTCGCCGGCACGCTCAGCCTGGAGGCGCGGCCGGACGAGCGGGACCCGCGGGCCGTCGAGCTGACCGTCCGCCCGGCCGACGCCCCGGCCCTGCGGATCCGGCTGGCGCCGGACGCCGTCACCGTCCACCCCGCCGAAGGGGACTGAGCCGCCGTGCCCCTCGCCCTCGCCACCCTCGGCCTGCCCGGGCTGCCGCTCGACCGGGCCGCCGCCCTGGCCGCCGAGCACGGCTGGCACGGCCTCGAACTGCGCTGCGCCGACGACCAGCCGGTCCGCCTCGGGCTGGACGCGGACGAACGCCGCCGCGCCGCCCGCCTGCTGTCCGCCGCCGGGGTCCTCCCGCTGACCCTCGCCTCCTACGTCGGCGTCGCCGCGCCCGGGCCGGACGCCCCGGTGCTCGCCGCGCTGACCGCCCACCTGCGGCTGGCCGCCGACCTCGGCTGCCGCCACCTGCGGGTCTTCCCGCACGGCGGCCCCGGCCCGGCGGCCGAGGCCGACGAGCGCGCGGTCCGCCGCCTGCGCGCGGCGGCCCCGCGAGCGGCGGCCCTCGGCGTGCGGATCCTCGTCGAGACCCACGACTCCCACCGCGCCGGGACAGCCCTGGCGCCACTGCTGAGCCGGGTGGACCACCCCGCGGTCGGAGCGCTCTGGGACCTGCTGCACACCTGGCTGGCCGGCGAGACCCCGGCGCAGACCCACCACGCGCTCGGCCCCCACCTCGGCTACGCGCAGGTCAAGGACGTCGCCTCGGCGGACGACCTAACCCCGCTGCCGATCGGCACGGGCGTGCTGCCGATCGCCGACTGCCTCCAGCTGCTGGCGCCCGGCACCTGGGTGGCCTGGGAGTACGAGGCCCCCTGGCACCCGCGGGCCGCGCCCCTGGCACCGCAGCTGGGCGACGGGGCGCGCTATCTGTCCGCGCTGCGCCCGGGCCGCTAGACGGCTTCGGGTCCCGGGCCGACCACGGCGCGCGACGGGGGGAGGAACTTGTCGAGGTAGGGGGACCGCTGGAGATCCTGTTCGGCGGGGGCGGTGACGGCCGACGTGGTGCCCAGGGACGAGTAGGTCACCGTCACGGCCTTGCCCTCGCCCTCCTTGTCACCGAACTCGCGGTACCGGACGAGTTCCTGCCCGGCGTTGAGCCAGAAGTCGAGGGTGAACGTTTCACCGCTCTTCTTCAGGGCCGCGTCCACGTGAGGGCGGTGCTCCTCGGTGAGCTCGGGGATCGCGCCCAGCACGGTGGCGGCCTCCTCGACGGCACGGTAGTGCGTGACCTCGGCACCGTCGATCGTCTCGGTCCCGACCACGCCGAGCCGGGCCTCCTGGGCCCGGGTCAGCTGGTTCACCGGGTCCATCGCCATGGCCAGCTGCGGGTAGAAGGGCCGGCGCCACATGAGGAAGGGCATCTTCACCCAGAGGACCTGCTCGCCCACCCCCGCCGCGGCCTGATCCGTGGGGCCCATGTACGCCTCGTTGCCCACGGCCCGGACCCTGATCCGGGAGTCCGGAGCATCGGTCAGGTACTCGATCACGGCCGGGCGGCTCGCCCAGTGGGCGAAGCCCGCCCCCGGCTTGGCCTCCAGACCGTCCGACGCAGCCAGCGTGTACCGGGCGCCGCCGGCCTTGCGCATCACCTCGGCCGCCGCCGCCAGCGCCGCCTTGGGATCGCGCTCGGCGGCCTGGCCCGTCGCTGCACCGCCGCTCGCCGCCACCCCGCTGCCGGTCGCCGCACCGCCCGGCGTGGTGGCCCCCCGCGACGGCCCGTCTCCGCTGCCGCCACAGGCGGTGAGGCCACCCGCCAGCACGGCTGCCGCGACCGTCGTGACGACGGCGGAACGCGTTCCGCGCATGGAGACCCCCTGTGAGCCCGAACTTCCCCGACGGTGTCGGGCCCAGACTCTAGTGGATCACCGGCTCGGCCCCGCACTGGTTTTCCCGCCGTCCGGGTACACGGTTCGGTCACGATGTGCCAACGGGGCCCGCCTGGGGCGGACGGCTCACACCGAGGGCTCGGCCCCGCAGGAGGCGCGCACGCGCAGGACCGGGAGCAGCGCCGTACGGTGCACCGGCAGCTCGGCGCCCGCCGCCAGGCGGCGCAGCAGCAGGTCGACGGCCGCCGCGCCCACCGCGTGCTTGGGCGGGGCGACGGCGGTCAGCGGGGGCGCGGCGAGCGCGGCGAAGACGTCGTCGTAGGCGACCAGCGCCACGTCCGCGGGCACCGCCAGGCCGTGCGCGCGCAGCAGCGGCGCCAGCCGCAGCGCGTCCTGGTCGTTGTGGACGAGCACCGCCCGGGTCCCGGACCGCGCGGCCTCGGCGATCCGCGCCACCAGCGGCTCGGGGTCGGCCGGCAGGTTGCCGGGCCCGAGCATGTCCAGCGCCGGCAGGTCGGGCAGTCCGAGCAGCCGGGTGCCCTCCCGGTACCCGGCCCGCACCTCGGCGGCCGTCCAGGAGTCGCCGCGGGCGGCCAGCAGCACGCTCCCGTGGCCGAGCCCGGCCAGGTGGCGCAGGGCGCTCAGTACCCCGTGCCGGTGGTCGGAGGCCACGGCGTCCAGTCCGGACCCGGGGCCGTCCGGGGTGGGGGAACGGCGCTCCACCAGCACGGCGGGCACCGGCAGGGCGTCCAGCCAGGCGTAGTCCTCGGCCATCCGGCCCGGGACCAGCCCCGGGGCCAGCAGCAGGCCCTCGGCGCCGGACTCCAGCAGGCGTTCGGCCTGCAGCCGGTCGCCGCCCGTCCCGTACGGGGCGATGCCCAGGACCAGCCGGGCCCCGGCGGCCGCGGCGGCGGCCCGGGCGCCGGCGATCACCTCGTCGAAGTAGGAGCCGACCGAGGGCACCAGCAGGCCGAGGGCGCGGCCCTCCCCGGGGCCGGGGGCGAGCGGCGGCCCGGAGCCGTCCGGGCGTTCCAGGGAGACGAAGCCGTGCGAACGGGAGAGCCGGCCGGCGTCGGCGAGGACGGCGACGTCCCGGCGGACCGTCACGGCCGGGATGCTCAGCCGGCCGGCCAGCTCCGTGAGGCGGACCCGCCCGCCGAGCTCGCCGACGGCCGACACGATCAGCCTGCGGCGCTCTTCCCCCGAGATGGCCATCCTGGCCTCCATCCGTCGTGCCCGCCGACGCGTCGTCCGGAAGCGGCCAGCCGATGATATTCCGATCGAAGAGTATCGTTCGATCGGAAATTGATCAATAATGCCGATGATCGCCGATCGATTGACCGTGCGATCACCGAACTCCTAGGGTGACCACGGCGGCCGCCGCCGATCCGCCCGCGGCCACCCGCGCGGCCGTGCGCCCGGACCACCGAGGTCCCCACACCCTTCACTCCCGCTCCCCCTCAGTCCCGCTCCCCTCACTCCCGCTCCCCTCCCGTGGAGGACCCGATGGCCGACCAGGCCCCCCACCCCGCCCTCACCACCGACGGCGACACCTTCCTGCGCGGCGGACGTCCGCACCGGATCGTCTCCGCCGCCGTCCACTACTTCCGCATCCGCCCCGAACAGTGGACCGACCGCCTCACCCGGCTGCGCGCCATGGGCGTCAACACCGTCGAGACCTACGTCGCCTGGAACTTCCACCAGCCCACGCCCGAGCGCGCCGACTTCACCGGCGACCGCGACCTCGCCGCCTTCGTCCGCGCCGCCGGCGACCTCGGCCTCGACGTCATCGTCCGCCCGGGCCCCTACATCTGCGCCGAATGGGAGTTCGGCGGCTTGCCCGGCTGGCTGCTCGCCGACCCCGCGATGCGGCTGCGCCGCCTCGACCCGCCCTTCCTCGCCGCCGTGGACGCCTGGTTCGACCACCTGGTGCCCGTGCTGCTCCCGCTGCTCTCCTCCCACGGCGGCCCGGTGGTCGCCGTCGCCGTGGAGAACGAGTACGGCAGCTACGGCAACGACACCGCCTACCTCGAACACCTGAGGGACGCCCTGGTCGCCCGCGGCGTCGACGTCCTGCTGTTCACCGCCGACGGCGCCGAGGACGGCTTCCAGCTCGGCGGCCGGGTGCCCGGACTCCTCACCACCGGCACCTTCGGCTCCCGCCCCGAGGAGTCCCTCGCCTGCCTGCGCCGCCACCAGCCGGTCGGCCCGCTGGTCACCATGGAGTACTGGTGCGGCTGGTTCGACCACTGGGGCACACCGCACCACGTGCGCGACGCCGAGGACGCCGCCGAGGTCCTCGACGCCCAGCTCGCCGCCGGCGCCTCGGTCAACATGTACATGGGCCACGGCGGCACCAACTTCGGCTGGTGGAACGGCGCCAACCACGACGGCACGAGCTACCAGCCGGACGTCACCAGCTACGACTACGACGCCCCGGTCGGCGAGGCCGGCGAACTCACCGAGAAGTTCCACCTCTTCCGCGCGGTGATCGAACGCCACCTCGGCCCCAACCCCCACCCGCTGCCGCCGCTGCCCGCCCGCCTCGCCCCCCGCCGCGCCCCCGTCACCGCCGGCCGGCCGCTGCTCGGCGCCGACGGCGCCCTCGGCGAACTCTCCACCGCGCACCACCTCCCCGAGCCCCGCCCGATGGAGCGACTCGGCCAGAACCTCGGCCTCATCCACTACCGCACCCGCCTGCGCGGCCCGCTCGCCCACGGCGAACTGCGGGTGGACGGCCTCGCCGACCGCGCCCAGGTCTTCCTCGACGGCGAACCCCTCGGCGTCCTCGACCGCAACCACCCCGAGCAGGCCCTGCCGCTGCGGGTGCCCGAGGGCGGCGCCGTCCTGGAACTGCTCGTCGAGAACCTCGGCCGGATCAACTACGGCCCGCTGCTCCACGATCCCAAGGGCATCACCGGCGGTGTCCGGGTCGACCGGCAGTACCAGTTCGGCTGGGAGGTGCGCCCGCTGCCCCTCGACGACCTGACGACCCTCGCCCTCGGCGCGCCCTCCACCGCCGACGGCCCCGGCTTCCACCGCGCCGAACTGACCGTCGACGCCCCCGCCGACGGCTTCCTCGCCCTGCCCGGCTTCACCAAGGGCATGGTCTGGCTGAACGGCTTCGCGCTCGGCCGCTACTGGGACCGCGGCCCGCAGCGCACGCTCTACGCCCCCGCGCCGCTCTGGCGGGCCGGCGCCAACGAGCTGCTGATCCTCGAACTCCACCGCCCGGGCGACCACGTCGAACTGGTCGAGGGCCCTGACCTCGGCCCCGTCGTCCCCGAGGAGCGCTACGGCTCCTGACCCCTCCCGCCCGCGGGCGCGCGCCGGCCCCCGGCCCGTGCCCGCGGGGACCCGGCGGCGGCCGTCCGCCCGGTGGCCGAATGGTAGGTTCCTGTCCACCTCGACAGACCGGCTCACCGACAGGGAGTGCCATGCCGATCCCGGCGGACGATCGCCGCGCCCGCATCCTCGACACGGTGCGCGGCCTGGGCACCGTCCGGGTGGTGGACCTCGCCGAGCGGCTCGGCCTGCCGGCCGTCACCGTCCGCCGGGACGTCGCGAGCCTCGCCGACGCGGGCCTGCTCCGCCGCACCCACGGCTCCGTCTCCTCCGGCGGCCCCGCGGACGTCCCCGCCCCCGTGCCGCCCCGGCCTGCCGAAGCCCCCACCCTGGGCCTGCTCGTCCCCGCCGTGGTGCAGTACTTCGACGAGGTCATCGCCGGCGCGCGCATCGCCGCCGCCGAGGCCGGCGCGCACCTGGTCCTCGGCATCTCCTCCTACGAGGCCAGCGCCGACCGCGTCCAGGTCGACCAGCTCCTCGCCTCCGGCGCCCAGGGCCTCCTGCTCGCCCCGAACTGGACCGCCGCCGACCGCCCCGAGGACCACGCCTGGGCGGCCGAACTCCCCGTCCCCGCCGTCCTGCTGGAACGACGCCCGGCCCCCGGCAGCCCCGCCGCAGCCCTCGACGCGGTCGGCTCCGACCACCGCCACGGCGTCCTGCTCGCCCTGCGCCACCTCACCTCCCTCGGCCACCGCCGGGTGGCCCTCGCGGCCCGCACCGACACCTGGACGGCCTACCAGGTCCGCCTCGGCTACACCGACGCCTGCCGCACCCTCGACCTGCCCGCCGAACCGGTCATCGACGTCCGCACCCCGGCCGCCGGCGTCGACGCCGTCGCCGCCCGGCTCACCGAGGCGGTCGCCGACGGGGTCCGCGCCGCCCTCGTGCACAACGACCAGGACGCCCTGCAACTACTGCCCCTGCTGCGCGCCCGCGGCGTACGGATTCCCGAGGACCTCGCCCTGGTCACCTACGACGACGTGTTCGCCGCCCTCGGTGCCCCGCCGCTGACCGCCGTGGCCCCGCCCAAGCGCGCCGTCGGCGCCGCCGCGGTGGACCTCCTGGTCCGCCGGCTGGCCGCCACCGGCCCCGCCCTGCCGGTGCACCACCTGGACCTCCTGCCGGACCTGACGGTGCGCGAGTCCTCCGGAGCCTGACCGCGCCCGGGACCCGGCGGCATCACGCCGGGAGCGACAGACGGAGCCCGGGACCGGAGCGGATCGTCTCCTCTCCCCGGGTCCGCCGGTGCCGGGCCTGCTGCACCCCGGCAGCAGGGAGCCCCGGCCCCGCGCACAGCGGCCGCCGGCCGGCGGCACGACGTCGGACGAAACGCGGGTGAGAGCGCGGCGGCTACGCCGTTGCTGCGTGTCTTTCTCCGCTCCCTGGCTGCGAGATCCCCTGCGGTGTAACGTTTTGATCAAGCAGTCGTGGTCCCGAAGTTCTCGCCCGCGGTTACATGTCGTGGGCGTTTTTGCTGTTCAGCGCCTCTCCGGACCAAGGCGATCACCTCCGGGCCCGCGATCGCGGGACCCGATCAGTTCCCCCGAGGGAGAGAAGCGCATGGCTACCGGCACCGTGAAGTGGTTCAACAGCGAAAAGGGCTTCGGCTTCATCGAGCAGGATGGTGGCGGCGCCGACGTGTTCGCCCACTACTCGAACATCCAGGCTCAGGGCTTCCGTGAGCTGTTCGAGGGCCAGAAGGTCGAGTTCGACGTGACCCAGGGCCAGAAGGGCCCGCAGGCCGAGAACATCCAGATCATCGGCTGACGTCAGCTCCCACGCTGACTCGCGATCATCGCGAAGCGGGGGCCCGCACCGCATGGTGCGGGCC
>NZ_JBHUAF010000302.1:0-10552 GCF_042789895.1 Kitasatospora sp. NPDC056783 | reverse complement strand
CCCGGCGCCCCCCGTACGCCGGGCGAACGGAGAAACGGGTCATCCACGGACCGCCCGGAACGCCCCCACGGCGTCCCGGGCGGTCCGTGCGCATACGGGGCCCTTCGGGCCGGTCGGGACCAGACTGGCAGGATGGGAGAATGCAGCTCACCGGACTCCACGTCTACCCCGTCAAGTCCATGTACCGCCTGAGCCCGGACGACGCCGTGGTACAGCCCTGGGGTCTGGCCGGAGACCGCCGCTGGATGCTCGCCGACCCGACGGGACGCTTCGTCAGCCAGCGCGAGAACCCGGCCCTCGGGCAGATCCGGGCCGGGCTGCTGCCCGAGGGCGTCCTCACCCTGACCGCCCCCGACGGCTCCCGGATCGAGGTCCCGGCCCCCACCGTCGCGGCCGGCGGCCCACTCGCCGAGGTCGAGGTCTGGGGCACCCGCTTCCGCGCCGCCGAGGCCACCGAGGAAGCACACCGGTGGATCGCCGAGCACCTCGGCGACTACCGCCTGGTACACCTGGACGACCCGCGGGCCCGGCCGGTCGACCCCGAGTACGGGGAGCCCGACGACAAGGTCTCGATGGCCGACGGCTTCCCGCTGCTGCTCACCACCACCGCCTCGCTCGACCGGCTCAACGAGCTGATCGCCGCCGAGAATCCGGACGGCCACGAGACCCTGCCGATGGAGCGCTTCCGTCCGAACGCGGTGATCGGCGGCGCCGAGCCGTGGGCCGAGGACACCTGGCGCCGGATCCGGATCGGCGCGGTCACCTTCAGGGTGGTCAAGCCGTGCGGCCGCTGCGTGGTCACCACCACCGACCAGGAGACCGGCGAGCGGCGCGGCAAGGAGCCGCTGCGCACCCTGGCCCGGCACCACCGGCTGCTGCGCAAGGCCGCGTTCGGGCAGAACCTGATCCCCGAGCGGCCGGCCGGCGTCGAGGGCGACGCGCTCGGCACGCTGCGACTGGGCGACGAGGTCGAGGTGCTGGAGGACGGGGCGCACTGGCCCGCCGACGGGAACTGAGCGTGCGGACGGCAGGGGTGCGGGACCGGCCCGGCTCCGCGGCCGACGGCCCGCACCGGGTGGCCGGTTCGTCCCGCGCGGGGCGGCCCGCGCCCGGTTCGCTCCCCGGAGGCCGACCGGACACCGGCCGGCGCCCCGCGTCGGCCGCGCCCCGACCGCTCGCCCCGACCGCTCGCGCCGACCGCTCGCGCCGATCGGCGGGGCGCGCCGGCCCCCGGACCGGCGCCGAGCACGCGCCGCGCTCTGGAACCGGCGCGTCCGGACGGAACCACCGTCGTGCGTGCTCGTTGAAACAAGTGGTCGGAACCTGTGGCGCCGGTGAGCGCCGCCGGTGTCCGCGCGACCGCGGGCGGCCGGACCACCCGCGTGGGCGCGCTACGGTGGGCGGACGGCCCGCGCACCCCCGCGCGTTCGGCCCGTTGATCGCCGGCTCGACGAAGGTGGGGACGACAGACCGTCATGGCTGAGCACAGGGTCCGGGTCACCCAGGACAGCGCATCCCGCTGGCGTCGCCGGGCGGGCGAGTACGACACGCTCGCGGAGGCCCTCGCGGCCGCCGAACCGGGCGACACCGTGACCGTCCGACCGGGCACCTTCCGGGAGAACGTGCTGGTGGACAAGCCGGTGACGATCGTCCCGGCCCAGGGACCGGGGACGGTCCGGATCGACCCGCCCTCCGGGGTCGCGCTCACGGTGACCGCCGCCGCGACCGTGCGCGACCTGGTGGTCGAGGGCGGCGACAGTTCCACCCCGGCCGTCCTGATCACCGGGCCTCAGGCGGCTCCGGCCTTCAGCGGCTGCCGGATCGAGACCCGCTCGGCCACCGGCGTCGAGGTCACCGGCGGCGCCCGGCCCACCCTTCGCGGCTGCGTCGTCACCAACCCGGGCGGGCTCGGGCTCCGGCTGCGCGGCGAGGACACCGCCGCCGCGTTCGAGGACTGCGAGGTCGCAGCCGCCGGACAGGCCGGACTGGCCGTCCTCGGCGGCGCCACCGCGGCACTGGACCGCTGCCGCGTCCACCACGCCTCCGGCGCCGGCGTCCTGCTCTCCGACCCCGGCAGCGCGGCCGAGCTGACCGGCTGCGAGATCTACGAGATCCGCGGCAGCGGCGTCCAGGCCGAGGCGCAGGCGGGCGGGCGGCTGGTCGACTGCGAGATCCACCGGGTCACCGGCAACGGCCTCACCCTGGACGGCGAGGCCGAGCTGGTGCTCACCGGCTGCCGGGTGCACGACCTGCCGGAGAACGGCGCGGACCTGCGCGGACGCGCCCGGCTGAGCCTCGCGAACAGCACCGTCCGGGACTTCGGACGCGGGGCGCTTTCGGTCTGGGACCAGGGCACGGAGGCCGTCGCCGAGTCCTGCCAGATCCACGGCTCGACCGGCGAGTACCCCGCCCTGTGGGTCAGCGACGGCGCCCGGTTGACCCTCACCGACTGCTCGCTGCACGACCTGCCGGACGCCCTGTTCGTCCTCGACCGGGACTCCGCCGCCACTGCCGAGGGCTGCTCGTTCAGCCGCATCCGCAGCTCGGCCGTCTCGGTCAGCGGCGGAGCCACCGTCTCCCTGGCCTCCTGCCGGGTACAGGAGGCGGGCACCGGGCTCTGGTTCCGCGACCACGGCAGCGGCGGGCTGCTCACCGACTGCGAGATCTCCGACGTGGCCACCGGTGTGATCGTCACCAAGGGCGCCGACCCGGTGCTGCGCGACTGCACCGTACGGGCCAGCACGGACGCCGGGGTGTACGTCTCCGCACAGGGGCGCGGCACCTTCGAGGACTGCCGGGTCTCCCAGGGCAAGGGCTTCGGCTTCCACATCATCGACGGCTGCCGGACGCAGCTCATCCGGTGCCGGGCGGAGCACAACCAGCGGGCCGGGTTCGAGTTCTCCGAGCCGGGACCGGTCGCGGAAGGCTGCACCTCGGACGATGTCGGCACCGCTCCGGCTTCCACCGCTCCCGGTGGCGGGACGGGGTCTGGCCCCGGACTCGGTTCCGGCCCCTCCTCCGGGCGCGGGCCCAGGCTGCCGCCGGCGTTCGGAGCCGCCGAGGTGCCGGCGCCGAGATCGTCCCAACTGACCGCGGCCGCGGCGGCGTTGACGTCGTCCGCGACGGCTTCGGCGGCGATCGCGCCGATCCCGGACTGCCGGCCGGCCGAGGAAGCGCTCGCCGAACTGGACTCGCTGGTCGGACTGGCCACGGTGAAGCAGGAGGTGCGCACGCTGATCGACCTGATCTCGGTCGGCCGACGCCGCCGCCAGGCCGGGCTCAAGGCGCCCTCGCTGCGCCGGCACCTCGTCTTCACCGGCGCACCGGGCACCGGCAAGACCACCGTCGCCCGGCTCTACGGCGAGATCCTCGCCTCGCTCGGGGTGCTCCAGCGCGGGCACCTGGTCGAGGTGGCCCGGGTGGACCTGGTCGGCGAGCACATCGGATCCACCGCGATCCGCACCGCGGCCGCCTTCGACCGGGCGCGCGGCGGGGTGCTCTTCATCGACGAGGCGTACGCGCTCGCGCCCGAGGACGGGGCCCGAGACTTCGGACGCGAGGCGATCGACACCCTGGTCAAGCTGATGGAGGACCACCGGGACGAGGTGGTCGTCATCGTCGCGGGCTACACCGCCGAGATGGAGCGCTTCCTGTCCGCCAACCCCGGCGTGTCGTCCCGCTTCTCCCGCACCATCGGGTTCCCGGACTACACGGCGGACGAACTGCTGGAGATCGCCCGGGCGCAGTGCGCGGAGCACGAGTACGCGCTCTCCGAGGAGACCGAGCAGGCGCTGCTGGAACACTTCGGCGGGCTGGAGCGCGGCCCCAACTTCGGCAACGGGCGCACCGCGCGGCAGGTCTTCGAGACCATGGTCGAGCGGCACGCGGTGCGGGTCGCCCACCTCGCCGACCCGTCCACGGAGGAGCTCCAGCTGCTCGTCCCGGCGGACTTGCCCACGGCGTCGCTGCCGTAGCGCGACGGCGGGGGAACTCACCTGCCGTGCCGGGCCGTTGAGGCGGACATGGGCGTACTTCTGACGGGCGCGGCGGGCGGGTTGCTGCTGCCGGCCGGACTGGTCGCGGTGTTCTTCCTCGCGGCGGTGGTCCGGCGGCTGCGCACCCGTCCGGCGGCGACCGGGCTCTCGACGCCGAGCGGTGGGCGCGGCGTGGGGGCGACCGCGACCGAGGAGCTGCACGCGCTGCTCTATCCGGGCAAGCGGGTGCAGCTGGAGCAGCGGCGGGTGGAGCTGGTGCTGCGGGACGACGAGCACGACGGCGCGCCGAAGCGTACGGGGATCGACCTCGCGGGCGGGCGGGCGGTGATCCGGCGGTGACGGCTGACGGCTGACGAATGACGAATGACGAATGACGAATGACAGCGAACAGATAACAGATTCTGTTCGCTGTCATCTGTCATCTGTCAGCCGTCATCTGTTCGCCGTTCGCCCTTCGCCGCCCGGACTCCCGGTCGGCGCCGGGTCAGCCCACCCAGGGCCCGCCGGCCAGGAAGGACTCCAGTGCCGCACGGTAGGGCGCGATGTCGATCCGCTCGCCCGCCAGCCAGTCGTCCGAGTAGTACTTGTCCAGGTAACGGTCCCCCGGGTCGCAGATCAGACCGACCACGCTGCCCGTCCGCCCGGCCTCCCGCATCTCGGCGACGATCCGCAGCGCGCTCCAGAGGCCCGTTCCGGTGGAGGCTCCCGCCTTCTTGCCGAGCACCCGCTCCAGCACCCGCACCGTCGCGATCGACGCGGCGTCCGGCACCCTCATCATCCGGTCGATCGACCCTGGGACGAAACTCGGCTCCATCCGCGGCCGTCCGATGCCCTCGATCCGCGAGCCGCTCTCGCAGACGGCGTCCGGGTCGCGCCGCACCCAGCCGTCGAAGAAACAGGAGTTCTCCGGGTCCGCGACACAGATCCGGGTGTCGTACTGCATGTAGTGCACGTACCGGGCGATCGTCGCCGAGGTTCCGCCGGTGCCGGCGGTGGCCACGATCCAGGCCGGCTCGGGATGCGGCTCCAGGCGCAGCTGGGCGAAGACCGACTCGGCGATGTTGTTGTTGCCGCGCCAGTCGGTGGCCCGTTCGGCATAGGTGAACTGGTCCATGTAGTGCCCGCCGGTCTCCTCGGCGAGCCTGGCCGACGCCTCGTACACCTCGTCCGGACGCTCCACCAGGTGACACTCGCCGCCGTGGAACTGGATCAGATCGATCTTGGCCTGGCTGGTGCTCTTGGCCATCACGGCGATGAACGGCACGCCCACGAGCTGGGCGAAGTACGCCTCGGAGACGGCGGTGGAGCCGCTGGAGGCCTCGATCACCGGCTTGCCGGGCCGGATCCAGCCGTTGCAGAGCCCGTAGAGGAACAGCGAGCGGGCCAGGCGGTGCTTGAGCGAGCCGGTCGGATGGGTGGACTCGTCCTTGAGGTACAGGTCGATCCCCCACTCCGCGGGCAGCGGGAAGCGCAGCAGGTGGGTGTCGGCGGACCGGTTGGCGTCGGCCTGGACCTTGCGCACCGCTTCCTTGAGCCAGGCACGGTACTCCGGGTCGGAGCGGTCGACGTCGACGGTCGGCTCGATGCCGGGGTGGGTGCTCATGCTGACTGTCTCCCTCGCGGTGAACCCTGGTGCTCACTACGAGTGTAGGAGAGTCACGATAAGTAACTTTTTTCGATGAGCCAGCTTCCGCTTATCGCCTTCGGCGCCATCGCGTCCGGGCCACCGCCGTCAGAGCAGAGCCACCGCCGTCAAGGCAGGACCACTCGCCGTCAGGGCAGGGCCGGCACCGACTGCGGGTCCACCAGGTACGGCCCCCAGCCCAGCTCGGCCGCTCCCGCGAGCGCGCCGTCCACCAGCTCCGCGCCGACGATCGGCACCCGGCCGCTGCGCCCCCACAGGCTGCGCTCGGCGACCACCGACCGCAGACGGTCGGGCGCGGCCTCCAGCAGGTCGAGGTGCAGCCCACTGAGGGCCACCCGGTCGGGGTTGAGGATGTTGACGACGCCGGCGAGGCCGAGCCCGAGCCGGTCGATGACGTGCTCCACCGCCGCCCGCGCGCGGTCGTCCGTCGCGGCCGCCCGGCACAGCTCGCGCGCCTGGTCGAGCAACGGGCGGCCCGGCTCGGGGGCGAGTCCGGCCGCGGCGAACAGCGCGTCGGGGCCGGTCTCGGAGTTGAGGCAGCCGCGGTTTCCGCACCTGCAGAGCCGGCCCTGCGGGTCGACGGCGAGGTGGCCGACCTCCAGGGCGAGGCCGGCGCTGCCGGTGTGCAGATGGCCGTCGATCACCAGCGCGCCACCGACGCCGCTGTGGCCGGAGGTGACGAACAACAGGTGGCGGGCGCCGCGGCCGGCCCCGTGCCGGTACTCGGCGAGCGCGGCCAGGTTGGCGTCGTTGGCGACCGCGGTGGGCAGCGGGCGCAGCGCGTTCGGGCCGTGGTCGGCCCGGCCGACCTCGACGTCGTACAGGTCGGCGACCGGTGTGCCGCTGGGCCAGGCGAAGTGCAGCGCGGCGAGGGCGGCGCCGTCCGGTTCGGTGACCGGGTTGGGCAGCGCGAGTGCGGCGCCCAGGCAGCGGCGGTCGCTCGCGCGGGCGAGCTCGGCGCCCGCCACCGCGACGGCGCGCAGCATCCGAACGGGGTCGGTCGCGGCGGGCAGCGGCAGGTGGACGGGCGGGTCGAGCAGTCCGCCGAGGCCGGCCAGGGTGACGCTCAGTCCGTCGGCGTGGATCTGCCCGGCGATCACGACCGGGCCCCGCGGGTCGATCGCGAGCCGGTGCGAGGGGCGTCCGCGGCCACCGCCGGCCGGGCGCGAGTCGACGGCGATCAGACCGAGCGCCTCGAGTTCGGCGGTGACCGCGCCGGCGGTGGCCCGGGTGACGTCCAGGGCGCGGGTGAGCGCCGAGCGGGTCGGCGTCTGGCCCGTGTGGATCAGGGAGAGCGCCGGGCCGAGCAGCGTCCGGCCCCGGTCGGGAGCCGCGCGGCGGTGGCTGTCGCGCTGCGCGTCGAAGTCGTTTCCGGTACCGGGCCTCGGGCTTGATGGTGAGAGCTGCACGCCCCTATTGTGACTTTGTGTCGCTTCGAAACAAAATTGGTCCACGTAGTCGCCCCGACGAACCCGCCTCCCAGTCTCGCAGCACACCCCCGGTGACCGACAGCCCCTGGCGGCCGGCCCGTGTCGCCCTCACCGCGTTCTTCGCCGTCGACGGCTTCCTCTTCGCCGCCTGGGTCGTCCGCATCCCGGACGTCCGCAGCCAGGTCGGCGCCTCCCACGGAGCCCTCGGGCTCGCGCTGCTCTGCCTGTCGATCGGCGCCGTCCTCACCATGCCGCTGATCGGCCGGCTCTGTCTGCGGTACGGCTCGCGCCCGGTGACCGTCGCCTCGCTCGCCCTGCTCAGTCTGGCCGTGCCCCTGCCCGCGCACGCCCACTCGGTCACCACGCTCGGCGGAGTGCTACTGCTGTTCGGCGCCGGGTACGGCGGGGCCAACGTCGCGATGAACAGCGCCGCCGTCGACCTGGTCGCGCAGCTGCGGCGGCCCGTGATGCCCAGTTTCCACGCCGGGTACAGCTTCGGCGGGCTGGTCGGCACCGGCGTCAGCGGGTTGCTCGCCGGGCCGCTGAGCACCGCCTGGGCACTCGCGCTCAGCGCCGCGCTCGGCATGGCCGTCACCGTCGGCGCGGGCGTCGTCCTGCTGCGCGGCCCGGCGGCGGCCGCGGTCACACCCGCACGGGCGGATCATGCGGCAGGACGGCCCGGAGGCGCGGGTGCCGACTGGGGTCCGCCCCGTGGGCACACCCGGCTGTTCGTCCTGTTCCTCGGCCTCACCGCGCTGTGCACCGCGTACGGCGAGGGCGCGATCGCCGACTGGACCACGCTGCACCTCACCGACGACGTCCACGCGAGTTCCGTGGTGGCTGCCACCGGGTACGGCGCGTACGCGTTCGCGATGGCCGGCGGGCGGGTCGGCGGCACCTGGCTGTCCATCCGGCTCGGCCAGACCCGGTTGATGCTGTTCGGCGGGTTGACGGCGGGGGTCGGCATGCTGATCGCCGCCCTGGCTCCGGTGGCGCCGGTGGCGATCAGCGGGTTCGTCCTGGTCGGGCTCGGCCTGGCCAACCTCTTCCCGCTCGCCATGGCCCGGGCCGGTGCGGCGGGCGGCCCGCAGGGGGTGGCGTTCGCCTCCTCCCTCGGTTACGGGGGAATGCTGATCGGTCCGGTGGTGATCGGCTTCCTCGCCGACGAGGCCGGACTACCCCTGGCCCTCACCACGGTCACGGTCGCGGCCACCGTGGCGGCGCTGCTGCCGCTCGCGGCCGGACGACGGGGCGGCGGACGGTGGGCGGCCGGTGACGGCAGCGGGTGACAGATGACAAGCAACGGCTGACAGATGACAGATGTTGAAATCTGTCATCTGTCATCTGTCAGCCGTCATGTGGCAGGATGCGGGCCCATGACCACCAGCGAGCGCTTCCAGGTACTGCGGGCGAGTGAGCGCCCGGCGACGGCGTGGCTCAACGGGGGCGGGGTGACCAGGGAGGTCGCCGGGTTCCCGGCCGACGCCGGGCTCGACGCCTTCGACTGGCGGGTCAGCCTCGCGGATGTCGCCGAGGCCGGGCCGTTCTCCCCGTTCCCCGGCATCGACCGGGTGATCACCCTGGTCGAGGGCGCCGGCATGACGCTCACCGTGGACGGCACCGAGTACCTGGTCGACGCACCGTTCCGCCCCTTCGCGTTCTCCGGCGACGCCATCACCGACTGCCGGCTGTCGGCCGGCCCGGTGGTGGACTTCAACGTGATGACGCGCCGCGGGCGGGTCGAGGCCACGGTGGACCTGACGACCTCGGACACCGCACTCGACCTCCCGGACGGAACCACCGCCCTCCTGGTCTGTCTCGCCGGCACCGTCACCGTCGACAGCCTCGAACTCGGACGCCACGACGCCGCGTTGCTCGACACCCCGGGCACCCACGCACTGCGTCCGGACGGCACCACCGCCATCGTCGCGTTGCGCTCCACGCGCTGACGACCGCCCTACGGGCCGAGGAGAACGAACCGGCCGCACCGCCGCACCCGACATGGGGCACACACCCGGCCGATCCGACTTCTCGTCAGGGGCGGGAAGCCTCCTCAGCCCCGCTCGCCCGGCAGCCGGAGGTCCCACCCGACCAGCGCCCGCAGTTGCTCCGCCGTCACACCGTCCGGCACCGGCTGCGGAGCGTCGTGGCGCAGCGGCGGCTGCCAGCCCTCGTCCTCGGTCCAGCGGCGCACCACCTTGGCCGGGGCGCCGGCGACCACGCTGTGGTCGGGCACCTCGCCGCGCACCACCGCCCCCGCGGCGACCACCACGTTGCGCCCGATCCGGGCACCCGGCAGGATCACCGCACCGGTGCCGATCCAGCTGCCCGCCCCGATCTCCACCGGTTCGTTGCGCGGCCACTGCTTGCCGATCGGCAGCTCGGTGTCCCGGTACTCGTGCGCCTGGTCGCTGATGTAGACGCCGGGCCCGGTCCACACGTCGTCACCGATGACGATCGACTGGTGGCCGACGATGTGGCTGTCCCGGCCGATCACGCAGCCGCCGCCGATCCGCACGATCGGCTCCGGCCCGAGGTCGAGCCCGGGCAGGAACCCGGCGCTGATGGTGACCCGCTCGCCGATGATCGAGAACGGTCCGATGGTGATCCACTGCTCGTTGAAAACCGCCCCGAGCGGGAACGCGAGGCTCGTGCCGTCGCCCAGCTCGCCGAACCGGTACGGGCCGGGGCTGAGGTTGGTGACCGCGCCGGTCCGCTGCATCCAGCGCCAGCCCCGGTGAACGAGGCGTCCGGCGGCGCGACGGCCGCCGGCCCGGACGGCTGAGACGAGGGAACGGGTTATCGGCATGCGCTCACGTTACCGGCCCGTAGGGTACGCCCGTCCGTCGGGAGTCCGACATCACAGCGGCCGCGTCCACCCTCGCCCGCAACAGGGCGGCGCCCGTCCGCGCGGGGAGGCGCCCGCCCCCGGACCATCCGAATAAATGCCCGAAACCCACGGCCGGCAGCCGGCATCGATGGAAGACTCCGCCCCATGGAGATCACCGATCACATCGACGCGCTGCGCCGCGAGGGCACCCTGCTCGCCGACGCCGCGGCTCGCACAGACCTGTCCGCCCCCGTACCGACCTGTCCGAAGTGGCAACTGGCGGACCTGCTGCGGCACATCGGCTCCGTCCACCGCTGGGCCGCTTCCATCGTCGGCCAGGGGCTGCGGGAGCGGCCCGGCCAGGCGGGCGAGTACGCCGCCGTCGGGCCGGTGCCCTCGGACGACGCGCTGCTCGACTGGTACCGCGAGGGCCACGCCGCGGTGGTGGAGACGCTCTCCTCGACACCGGCCGATGTCGAGTGCTGGACCTTCCTGCCCTCGACGAGCCCGCTGGCGTTCTGGGCCAGGCGCCAGGCGCACGAGACCGCCATCCACCGCCACGACGCCGACGCTGCCGCCGGGGTGCCCGGACCGGCCGTGGACACCGCGCTCGCCGTGGACGGCATCGACGAACTGGTGAGCGGCCTCATGG
>NZ_JBHUAF010000301.1:0-10567 GCF_042789895.1 Kitasatospora sp. NPDC056783 | reverse complement strand
CCGCGGTTCCGTGCCGTCCGTGTGCCTGCGGCGCACGACGTGTTGTGCCGGTGCCGGCCCGATGCGCCGGCGGCTTCAGCGCCCCGTGGGCGTCCGCACGCCACAGGACACCGCCGACCGCTCCGCGAGCCGCCCTTCGTCGCCCGGCACTCGCCTCCGCCGCCCCGGTCGGGTCGTCGCCGTCCCGGCGCGGGAAGCCGGTGGGTCGACCTCCCGCGCTGAGGCGGTGCCGCCGAAGCGGCGGAGTGGGGTGAGGTGGGGCGCCGCCCCGGTACCGCCGGGGCCGGCGGGGGCTCCGGGGTAGGTTCGGGGTGTGACGACGAATGCTGTGCCGACGGACGCTCCGGGCGCGAAGTTGATCCTGCTGACCACCACCCACCGGGTGGCTCCGGGCCTGCTGGCGTGGCCGGCGTGGGAGGCGTTGCGGTCGGCGGGGCGGGTGCTGGTGGGGGACGAGGGGCATCCGCAGGTGGCGGCGGTGCGGCAGGCCGGGGTGGTGGTGGAGGCGGTGCCGGCCGGGTCGGCGCCGGCGTTGGCGCGGCTGCTGACCGGGCAGCCCGTCGGGGGCGGGCCGACGGTGTGGCTGGGCAGCCCGGACGGGGACCCGGGGCTGACGGACGCGCTGGCACGGATCGCGGTGGAGCACGCCGGTGAGGTGCCGGAGATCGAGGTGCTGCCCGGTTCGTACGACCTGCCGGGCGCGCGGCTGCTGGACCTGGTGACGGTGATGGACCGGCTGCGCTCCCCGGGTGGCTGCCCCTGGGACGCCGAGCAGACGCACGAGAGCCTGGTGAAGTACCTGGTCGAGGAGGCGTACGAGCTGGTCGAGGCGATCGAGGAGGGGGACCGGGCGACGCTGCGCGAGGAACTGGGCGACGTCCTGCTCCAGGTGTTCTTCCACTCGCGGATCGCCGAGGAGCACCCGACCGAGCCGTTCACCGTCGACGACGTGGCGGGGGACATCGTCGAGAAGCTGATGTACCGGCACCCGCACGTGTTCGGGGATGTCGAGGTCGAGGGTGCCACCGAGGTGGAGGCCAACTGGGAGCAGTTGAAGGCGGCCGAGAAGGCGGACCGTGAGTCGGTGCTGGACGGCGTGCCGGCCGGGCTTCCCTCGCTGGCGTACGCGGCGAAGCTGGTGTCCCGGGTGCGCCGGGCGGACTTCACCGGGGTGCCGGACGAGGCGTACGAGCTGCCCGCCGAGCTGACGGCGGACTCGGCGGGCCGGCTGCTGCTCGCGGTGGTGCAGCGGGCGGCCGCCGCCGGGGTGGATGTGGACGCCGCGCTGCGGTCGGCCGCGCGCGGTTACCGGGACGCGGTGCGCGCGGCCGAGGGCCTCGAAGCGGAGTGACGGGGGCGGGTTCAGGCCGCCGTGGCGGCGCTCTCCGGGTGCCGCTGCGGGGGGACGAGCTCACCGATGGCCTCGCCGACGAGGACGACGAGTTCGGCGAGGCGCTCCAGGTCGAGGTGGGCGGGCAGGTCGGTCAGCGGGATGACCCGCTCGCCCGCCGGGCCGGCCACCGCGAACAGGTCGATCGGGCCGAGGTGCTTCTCGGCGGTGTCCACGAGGGCGGCGACGTCGCTGGGGCGGCGGATGTCTCCGCAGACGCCGACGACGGGGCAGCCCGGCCGGTCGAGTTCGGCGGCGAGGTCCTCGGCGATGCCGACGTGCTGGTCGGCGATGAGCATTCCGGCGGCGCCGGTCGCGGCGAACCGGCGGGCGAGGCCCGCGCCCGACCCGCCGTCGAGGACCGCGATGACGACGACTGATCCGCTGACCCGCATGGCCTGCTCCTCCCTGTGGGCGACACCGCACCGGCGCCCACGCGTACTGCGGAGGATCGTAGGCAGGTCCTGACCCTCCGCGACAGGGATTACCCCTCAGGTGACCAGGCTCACGCCCGCTCTCCGGCCAAGAGCTGTCCAAGAGTCGTCCACGGGGCGTCCACGGAGAGTTGGCACGCCGGACGCGAACCGGCGGCGGGGGAGCGGCGGCCCGCCGGAACGGGGGCGCGCGTGGCACCGGATACGGTCGGTCCATGCCAGCTCAGCCCGACCCCGCCCGGCCCGCCACCACGCCGTCGACGACGCCGTCCGACACGCCGTCCGACACGCCGTCCGGCACCCGGTCGACCACCCCGTCCGGCGTCCCCGCTCCGCAGCTGTTCACCTGGGAGTTCGCCGCCGATCCGTACCCCGCCTACGCCTGGCTGCGTGAGCACGCCCCGGTGCACCGCACCACGCTGCCGAGCGGTGTCGAGGCCTGGCTGGTGACGCGGTACGCGGACGCCCGGCAGGCACTGGCGGACAGCCGGCTGTCGAAGAACCCGGCGCACCACAGCGAGCAGGCGCACCGCACCGGCCGGGTGGGCATCCCGGGGGAGCGGCAGGCGGACCTGATGACCCACCTGCTGAACATCGACCCGCCGGACCACACCCGGCTGCGCCGGCTGGTGTCGAAGGCGTTCACCCCGCGCCGGGTGGCCGAGTTCGAGCCGAGGGTGCAGCAGCTCACCGACCGGCTGATCGACGGCTTCGCCCAGCGCGGTTCGGCGGATCTGATCCACGAGTTCGCCTTCCCGCTCCCCATCTACGCGATCTGCGACATGCTGGGCGTGCCGGCCGAGGACCAGGACGACTTCCGCGACTGGGCCGGAATGATGCTGCGGCACACGAAGCCGGGCCAGGGCGGCAGCCAACGCGGCGGCGTGGGGCGGGCGGTGAAGCGGATGCGGGCGTACCTGCTGGAGCTGATCCACCGCAAGCGCGCGGACCTCGGCGACGACCTGATCTCCGGTCTGATCCGGGCCAGTGACCACGGCGAGCACCTGACCGAGAACGAGGCCGCGGCGATGGCCTTCATCCTCTTGTTCGCGGGCTTCGAGACCACCGTCAACCTGATCGGCAACGGCACCTACGCGCTGCTGCGCAACCCGGAGCAGCGCCGGCTGCTGCAGGAGTCGGTGGCGCGCGGGGAGAGCGGACTGCTGGAGACCGGGATCGAGGAACTCCTGCGCTACGACGGACCGGTGGAGCTGGCGACCTGGCGGTTCGCGACCCGTCCGCTGACCATCGGCGGAGTGGACATCCCGGTCGGCGATCCGGTGCTGGTGGTGCTGGCCGCGGCGGACCGCGACCCGGCCCGGTTCTCGGACGAGAACACCCTCGACCTGGCGCGGACGGACAACCCGCACCTGGGCTTCGGGCACGGCATCCACTACTGCATCGGCGCTCCGCTGGCCCGGTTGGAAGGGCGTGCCGCGCTGGCCACGCTGCTTTCCCGGCTGCCCGATCTGCGGCTCGCGGAAAGCCCGGAGAATCTGCGCTGGCGGGGCGGTCTGATCATGCGTGGGCTGCGCGAACTGCCGGTGGAATTCAGTCCGGAGAGCCGCTCGCCGCACGTCCCTCCGCATCCGCTTCAGCAGGGCCCTTCGTGACCCGGACGAGCCGGGATGACGCTGACGGGACATCGTCGGTCAACTCCCAAGCGGGGTATGAACGCTGACCAATCCGGACATAACGCCGAAGCCGGTAGGCGGCTGGGCACGCGCCGTAATGCTGGTGTGATATCGGCGATATGAGCTTGTGATTGGTCTGAAGATCTGTCTACTCTCCTGGGGTTCGCAGCTGCGGACCCCGAGCGCGGAACGCCGAATCCTGCCCGCCACGCCACGGGAAACCGACCAGAACCCTGGGCAGGGGCGGGGGAACCAGGTTTGTTGCCGTCCCCACGGCTTGGGGTGAAGCCGCCCGAGCGGAATCGTTTCCGCTTACGGCGGCCGGGCCACCTCCCGGTCCGAACCCGACAGCTCACCTCGCAGGCGTGCGGAGAGGGACCTCTTCATGCTGTTCGTTGGAACTGGCCGTCACCGTCGTCGCACCCAGGCCGAGAAGGCCATCGCCGTCGCCGGTGTGGCCGGCGTCGGACTCGCGATGCCGCTCCTCACCGCCACCGGCGCCTCCGCCGCCCCGGTCTCCACCTGGGACGCCGTCGCCCAGTGCGAGAGCGGTGGCAACTGGAGCATCAACACCGGCAACGGCTTCTACGGTGGCCTCCAGTTCACCTCCAGCACCTGGAAGGCCTACGGCGGCACCGCGTACGCCGCGCAGGCCAACCAGGCCAGCAAGGGCCAGCAGATCGCGGTCGCCGAGAAGGTCCTCGCCTCGCAGGGTCCGGGCGCCTGGCCGGTCTGCTCCAAGAAGGCGGGTCTGACCAAGGGCGGCTCCCCGGCCTCCGTCGACACCTCTTCGAGCGGCAAGACCCAGACCGCCCCCAAGCCGCAGGCCCCGAAGCCCGCCAAGCCGGCCGAGAAGCCGGCTCAGCAGCAGGCCCCGAAGCCGGCTCAGAAGCCCGCCGCCAAGCCGGTCCAGCAGGCCGCCCCGCAGCAGCAGGCCCAGCAGACCCCGGGCTTCTCCGGCAAGGCCGGCTGGGACGCCGACGCCAAGGTGTACTGGTACCAGAACAACGGCGCCTGGTACTGGACCAGCCACCAGGGCGTCTACCAGCAGTACGCCGGCCAGGCCGCCGCCCAGCCGCAGTACGCCCCGCAGGCGGCCGTGCAGTCGGCCCCGCAGGCCACCGGCCACGACTACACCGTCCGTGCCGGCGACACCCTGTCGACCATCGCCGCCGCCCAGGGCGTGTCCGGCGGCTGGCACGCGCTGTACGACCAGAACCACGCCACCGTCGGCGGCGACCCGAACCTGATCATGCCCGGCCAGGTGCTGCACCTCGGCTGAGCCGGTGTCGGGCCCTCGCGCCCGAGCCGATGCCGGGCCGCCGTGCCCGATCCGGCGTCGAACCGCCACGCCCGACGAAGCGTGTTCCGACCCGTGGACGAAGGGGACCGGTCCTACCGGTCCCCTTCGTCCGCATTCGCCCGCCCCAGGGGGACAAGCTGGGACAAGCAGGTGAACTACCGGTGGGTAGCGGGGCCACACGCTGAGACGGAACCGAGGCCGAGGTGGTCCCGGGAGCCCGGGCGGTTAGGCTCTGGTCGTAACGACTCCGCAATCGTCCCGCTGACTGCACCCCGTCAGACCGGACCCTGCTTCCGCAAGGAGATGCCTCGTGCCGTCCATCGATGTCGTCGTAGCCCGTGAAATCCTCGACTCGCGCGGCAACCCCACGGTCGAGGTCGAGGTCGGCCTCGACGACGGCAGCACGGGTCGTGCCGCTGTCCCGTCGGGTGCCTCCACCGGCGCCTTCGAGGCCCTGGAGCTGCGCGACGGCGACAAGAACCGCTACTTCGGCAAGGGCGTCGAGAAGGCCGTCCTGGCCGTCATCGAGCAGATCGGCCCGGAGCTGGTCGGCTACGACGCCACCGAGCAGCGGCTGATCGACCAGGCCATGCTGGACCTGGACGCCACCCCGGACAAGTCCTCGCTCGGCGCCAACGCCATCCTGGGCGTCTCGCTGGCCGTCGCGCACGCCGCCTCCGAGGCCAGCGACCTGCCGCTGTTCCGCTACCTGGGCGGCCCGAACGCCCACGTCCTGCCGGTTCCGATGATGAACATCCTCAACGGCGGCTCGCACGCGGACTCCAACGTCGACATCCAGGAGTTCATGATCGCTCCGATCGGCGCGGAGTCCTTCTCCGAGGCCGTCCGCTGGGGCGTCGAGGTCTACCACACCCTCAAGGGCGTGCTGAAGGAGCGCGGGCTGTCCACCGGCCTGGGCGACGAGGGCGGCTTCGCGCCGAACCTGGACAGCAACCGCGAGGCCCTGGACCTGATCGTCGAGGCCATCCAGAAGGCCGGCTACGTGCCCGGCCGTGACGTCGCGCTGGCCCTGGACGTCGCCTCCTCCGAGTTCTACGAGGACGGCGCCTACCAGTTCGAGGGCAAGGCGCTCACCTCCACCGAGCTCATCGAGTACTACGCCGAGCTGGTCGCCGCCTACCCGCTGGTCTCCATCGAGGACCCGCTGGACGAGTCGGACTGGGACGGCTGGAAGGCCATGACCGTCAAGCTGGGCGACAAGGTCCAGCTGGTCGGCGACGACCTGTTCGTCACCAACCCGGCCCGCCTGGCCCGTGGCATCGAGACCGGCACCGCCAACGCGCTGCTGGTGAAGGTGAACCAGATCGGCTCGCTGACCGAGACCCTGGACGCCGTCGAGCTGGCCCAGCGCAACGGCTACCGCTGCATGATGTCGCACCGCTCCGGCGAGACCGAGGACGTCACCATCGCCGACCTGGCCGTCGCCACCAACTGCGGCCAGATCAAGACCGGCGCCCCGGCCCGCTCCGAGCGCGTCGCCAAGTACAACCAGCTGCTGCGCATCGAGGAGATCCTCGACGACGCCGCCGAGTACGCCGGCCGCGGCGCCTTCCCGCGCTTCCGCTCCGCGGAATAACGAGCACAGTCGCTCCGCGGAACAACGAGCACGGTCGCTCCGCGGAACAACAAGCGAGTCGCTCCGCGGAGCGACAGGCACGTACGAGGGCCACGCGCTCCCGGTAGCGCACGCCTGACCGGTGCCCCGCCGTTCACCCCGTAGGGTGGACGGCGGGGCACCGTCGCGACCAGGAGGGGATACGGGAGATGGCTGGCTGGAGGATCCCGGGCTTGGCGGCCCGGCCCCGGTTCACGAGCCGGGCGACCGTCCTCGTCCTGGTGCTCTGCTCGCTGGTGGCGATCCTCGCCTACCCGACGCGGCAGTTCATCTCCCAGCGCGCCGAGATCTCCGCCCAGCGGGCGAAGGCCGACCACGCGCGCCAGCAGGTCGAGCAGCTGCGCCGGGAGAAGGCCCGCTGGCAGGACCCGGAGTACGTCAAGGCGCAGGCCCGCGCCCGGCTGCACTACGCGGTGCCGGGGGAGACCCCGTACATCGCGGTGGACCAGGGCGGCCAGGCCGCCCGATCCTCCGCGCCCGCCACCCCCGCCGCGTCCGGCGGTTCGGCGAAGGCCGCCAAGCCCTGGTACACCAGCATCTGGGACTCGGTGGACGCCGCCGACACCGCCGTGGCGGCCCCCGCCAACCCCCTTCCGCTCCCACCGTCCTCCGTTGGAGACACCTCCCCCCATGACCACTGAGAACCACCCCACCGTCTCCGACGCCGACGTCGCGGCCATCGCCGCCCAGCTCGGCCGGGTGCCGCGCGGCCTGCGCGGTGTGGCGCACCGCTGCCCCTGCGGCAACCCGGACGTCGTGGAGACGGCCCCCCGGCTCCCGGACGGCACGCCGTTCCCCACGCTCTACTACCTGACCTGCCCCAAGGCCGCCTCGCTGATCGGCACCCTGGAGGCGGAGGGCGTGATGAAGGAGCAGACCGCCCGGCTCGCCGAGGACCCGGAGCTGGCCGCGGCGTACCAGAAGGCGCACGAGGACTACATCGCCCGGCGCGACGCGATCGAGGTGCTGGAGGGCTTCCCGAGCGCCGGCGGCATGCCGGACCGGGTGAAGTGCCTGCACGTGCTGGTCGGCCATTCGCTGGCGGCGGGCGAGGGCGTCAACCCGCTCGGCGACGAGGCGATCGGGATGCTGGAGGACTGGTGGGCCAAGGGTCCGTGCGTCTCCCCGGCCGAGGTCGAGGCCGCCGGCGAGCGGGTCGCCCGCAACCGCGCCAAGGACCAGGACCACGAGGCCGTGATCGCCGCGAAGGCGCAGAAGACCGCCGAGCGCGCCGCGAAGAAGCTCGCCACCGGGGAGTCCGGGGAGTCCGGGGAGACCTCGGAGACGGCGGGGCAGGAGTCCGAGTGAGCACGACCCGCGTGGCCGCGATCGACTGCGGCACCAACTCGATCCGCCTGCTGGTCGCCGACCTCGACCCGGAGACCGGGGAGATCACCGACCTGGACCGCCGGATGATCGTCAACCGGCTGGGCCAGGGCGTGGACCAGACCGGCCGGCTGCACCCGGACGCGCTGGCCCGCACCTTCGCGGCCTGCCGGGAGTACCAGGAGATCATCTCCGGCTTCGGCGTCGGCCCCGAGCGGGTCCGCTTCGTCGCCACCAGCGCCTCCCGGGACGCCGAGAACAGCGACGAGTACGTCAAGGGCGTGCGGGACGTCCTGGGCGTCGAGCCCGAGGTGGTGAGCGGCGAGGAGGAGGCGCACCTGTCCTTCGTCGGCGCCACCAAGGAGCTGGCCGAGGGTCAGTTCCCCGGCCCGTACCTGGTGTTCGACCTCGGCGGCGGTTCCACCGAGTTCGTGCTCGGCACGGACGAGGTGCGGGCGGCGCGCTCGGTGAACATCGGCTGCGTGCGGCTCACCGAGCGCTACTTCGGTGACGCCGAGCTGCCCTCCGAGGCGCAGGTCGCGGCCGCCCGGGCGCACGTGCGTGCGGAGCTGGACCGGGCCGAGGAGGCCGTCCCGCTGACCGGTGCGGCCACCCTGGTGGGCCTGGCCGGGACGGTCACCACGGTGTCGGCGATCGCCCAGGACCTGCCCGGCTACGACTCGGCGGCGATCCACCACTCGCGGATCAGCCGGGAGCGGGTCGCCGAGATCGCCCACGAGCTGCTGGCCGCCACCCACGCCGAGCGCGCGGCCATCCCGTCGATGCACCCGGGCCGGGTGGACGTGATCGCGGCCGGGGCGCTGGAGCTGCTGGAGATCATGGAGCGCACCGGCGCCGCCGAGCTGGTCGTGAGCGAGCACGACATCCTCGACGGAATCGCCTGGGGTATCGCCTCCTGACCCCGTTCAGGGCTTACCCGGACCGGCCCCGGCACCCCTTTCGGGGGGCCGGGGCCGCGCCGCACCCGAGGGCGTGCGGGAAAGTTCGTGAATTTCTTCACATGGCGATACGGTCAATCGTTGCATTGGCCCGCCCGCTACGTCCGAAATGTGGGACCGAAGGCCCGTTGGCCGGGTCTCCCATGGGATCGCAGGTCAGGCCTTGTGTGAGGTTTGAAAATCGAAATCACGCGCGGGAACCCGGGCGCCGTGCGGATCGTTGCTGCTCAGGCCGGTGGTGCTCCGGCGCGTGTTCGCGCGGTGCCGCCCCGGGGTGCTGGCCCCCGTGCCGGGCCGGATTTTGCGGCCGCGCAGTGTAGCACAGAGGGTCCGTCAACTTGTGACCGGGCTCACGAAGGCTGCTCCGGACGGTGCTGGATACTTTCGGATATGAGCACCACGGAGCGTCCTCGCATCCTCATTGTCGGCGGTGGTTACGTCGGCCTGTATGCCGCGATGCGCATCCTCAAGAAGATGCGTTACGGCGAAGCGACCGTCACGGTCGTCGACCCGCGGTCGTACATGACGTACCTGCCCTTCCTCCCCGAGGCGGCCGGCGGCAGCGTCGCGCCGCGCAACCTCATCGCGCCGCTGCGCAGCACCCTGAAGAAGGCGGAGGTGCTGACCGGGTCCGTCACCGGCATCGACCACGCCCGCAAGGTTGCCACCATCCAGCCCGCGGCCGGCGACAGCTACGAGCTGCCCTTCGAGTACCTGGTCGTCGCGACCGGCTCGGTCTCCCGCACCTTCCCGATCCCGGGTCTGGCGGAGAACGGCCTCGGCATGAAGACGGTCGAGGAGGCCATCGGCCTCCGCAACCACGTCATGGCCCAGCTCGACAAGGCCGAGTCCACCACGGACGAGGACATCCGCCGCAAGGCGCTGACCTTCGTGGTGATCGGTGGCGGCTTCGCCGGCATCGAGACCGTCGCCGAGGTCGAGGACATGGCCCGCGACGCGGCCAAGCTGTACAAGACCGTCAGCCGCGACGACATGCGCTTCGTCGTCGTCGAGGCGGCCAACCGCATCCTCCCCGAGATGGGCCCGGACCTCGGTCTGTGGACCAAGGAGCGGCTGGAGGAGCGCAAGATCGAGGTCTACATCGAGACCTCGATGGACTCCTGCGTCGACGGCCACGTCATGCTGAAGAACGGCATGGAGATGGACGCCTCCACCATCGTGTGGACGGCCGGCGTGAAGCCGAACCCGGTGCTGGCCAACTTCGGCCTGCCGCTGGGCCCGCGCGGCCACGTCGACACCGCGCCGACCCTCCAGGTCCAGGGCTTCGACTACGTCTGGTCCGCCGGCGACAACGCCCAGGTGCCGGACCTCGCCGCCGGCGAGGGCGCCTGGTGCCCGCCGAACGCCCAGCACGCCAGCCGCCAGGCCGTCGTCCTCGGCGACAACGTGATCTCCGGCATGCGCGGCTTCCCGCAGAAGGAGTACAAGCACAAGAACCTGGGTGCGGTCGCCGGTCTCGGCCTGCACAAGGGCGTGGCGATCCTCTTCGGCAAGTACAAGCTGAAGGGCCGTCCGGCCTGGTGGTTCCACCGCCTGTACCACGGTGCGATGGTGCCGACCTTCAACCGCAAGGTCCGCGTCTTCACCGACTGGACGCTCGCGATGTTCCTCAAGCGCGAGATGGTCGGCCTCGCCCAGATGGAGAAGCCGCAGCTGCCGATCCAGGAGGTCACTCCGCCCACCAAGCCTGTCGAGGCCGCCAAGCCGGCCGCCGACAAGGAACTCGCCAGCAAGTAAGCGACTGAGACCCCGGTGTGGGAGCACCGGGGTATGAGTCGGAGGCTCTCCGCCCGGCAGCGTTGCCGGACCACGACCTCCGTGGTGCTCAGCCGGCCGTGCGACCGGGCGGAGTACAGAAGTGGGA
>NZ_JBHUAF010000300.1:0-10588 GCF_042789895.1 Kitasatospora sp. NPDC056783 | reverse complement strand
GGGGCGGGCCTCGGAACGGTTCGTCAGACCCGGACGTCGCGGGCCAGCGCGGCCACGCGCTCCACCGTGGGCTCGGCGAGCAGCTTGGGCAGCTCGGCCATGAAGGCCGTCTCCTGGTCCTTGGTCAGCAGTTCCCGGCAGACGGCCGCGAGCATGCCGAGCAGCGACACGGAGTCCCCGCCGAGGTGGTGGAAGTCCGACTGGACCTCCAGCCGGGAGCGCTCCGCCCCCAGGGTGCGCGCCCAGATGTCGGCCACCGCCTCCTCGGTCGGGTCCATCGGGGTGAGCGGTTCCCCGTCGGCGGGCGCGTCGGCGGTCGACTGCCCGGCGAACGGGTCCGGCAGCGCCTTCAGGTCGATCTTGCCGCTCACCGTGTAGGGCAGTTCCGACACCATCGTGATGGCGGCGGGCACCATGTACGGGGGCAGCACCCCCGCCAGGTGGTCGGTCAACTCCTCCGGTGTGACGGGCGAGTTGGTCAGGGCGTAGCCGTACAGCGCCTTGCCCGACCGACCGGTCCGGGTGCGGGCGACCACCACGGCCCGGTCCACCGCGGGGTGGTCCTCCAGGGCCTGGGCCACCTCGGCCGGCTCCACCCGGTGACCACGCACCTTGACCTGGTCGTCGATCCGCCCCACGCACTCGATCTCGCCCGAGGGCAGTACCCGGGCCAGGTCGCCGGTGCGGTAGACCCGGCTGCCGTCGGCGAGGTGGACGAAGCGCTCGCGGTCGAGTTCGGGGCGGCCGAGGTAGCCGCGGGCGAGCTGGACGCCGCCCAGGTACATCTCGCCGGTCTCGCCGGGGGCGACGAACCGGCCGTCCGCGTCGAGCAGGTGCACCGTGGTGTTGTCCGCGGGCAGCCCGATCGGCACCACGGCGCCGGCGCCGTCCCGTTCGGCGTCGAAGGTGTGCGCGGTGCACCCGATGGTCGCCTCGGTCGGCCCGTACTCGTTGATGATCCGGCAGTCGGGCCCGAACATCTCCTGGGCCCGGGCGGCGACCTCCACCCGCAGCTGCTCACCGATCACGATCACCGTGCGGTACCCGGTGGGCGACAGGTCGAGCCCGCCGATCAGGTCGAGGTGGGAGGGCGTCAGGTTGAGCGCGTTGGCGCCCGACTCCTCCAGCAGCCGGCGCAGCGAGAGGTGGGTGGGGTCCTCCGGCATCAGGATCACCCGGCCGCCCGCCAGCAGCGGCAGGAAGACGGAGGTGCCGGTGACGTCGAAGGACGGCGAGGTCACCAGCGGCAGCCGGGTGTCCTCGTCCACGTCGAAGGCGCGCAGCCCCCAGTGGACGTAGTTGACCAGGTTCCGGTGCTCGATCTGCACGCCCTTGGGGCGCCCGGTGGAGCCCGAGGTGTAGATGACGTAGGCCAGGTCCGCGGGGGCGGCGGCGACGTCCTGCCAGTCCTCGGGCGCGGCGCCGTCCACGGCGAGGTCGTCCAGGAGCAGCGGCTCGCAGCCCGCCGGGAAGCACTCGCGGATGTCGTACGGCCGCTCCACCAGGCAGTGGGTGCAGCCGGCGTCGGTCAGCAGGTCGGCCAGGCGCGCGTCCGGGTGCCGGATGTCCAGCGGGAGGTAGCAGGCCCCGGCCCGCAGCACGCCCCACATCGCGGCGATCGAGGCCACCGTGCGGCCGGCGAGCAGTCCGACCACGTCGCCGGGGCCGACGCCCCGCGCGCGCAGGTCGGCGGCGACCGCGTCCGCGCGGCGGCTCAGCTCCCGGTAGCTGACCTCGCCCTCGGGGCCGCTGAGCGCGATCCGCTCCGGCGTGCGCTCGACCCGTTCCCGGAACAGCTCGACCACCGAGCGCTCGGAGGGCAGCGGGCGCTCGGTGCGGTTCCCCTCCCAGTGCCGGTGGGCGCGCGGGGAGAGCGCCTCCTCGATGGTGTCCAGGACGGCCTCGGCCCGTTCCGCCAGGCCGGGGCCGTCGTGCCAGGCCACGGTGACCTCGGTGCGGCCCGCGCTCTCCAGCAGGTTGACCTCCAGCGGGCCCCCGGGGCCCGTGGTGCCCAGCGGGTAGACCGCGTCCGCCCGGAAGTCCCCGGCGTGGAAGTCGGCCAGGGCGACGGTACCCATGTGGGAGACGTACGCGAGGCTGTTGTACCGGTTCTTCCTGGCCGCGAAGAAGTCGATCCCGGCGTTGACCAGGCGCATCACCGGCAGCGGCGTGCGCAGGATCGAGTCGGGGAACTGCGGGGCCAGTTCGGCGTCGGCGGCGAGCAGGGTGAGCAGCCGCTGCTGCACCTCCTGCCAGCCGTCTCCGGCCTCGACGTGCAGTTGGACCGCGCGGGCCAGCGAGGCGGTGGAGCGCGGTTCCGGACGGTGTCGGCGCAGGTCGACGGGGACGAAGAACCGCCCGCGCCCGGAGCCGTACGTCGTCGCCAAGGCCGCAGCCACCTTGGCGGTCGCCGCCGGGTGGCGGCCGTCGACGGCCCGGCGGCGCCAGAGCACCCCGGAGGAGCCCGGTGAGCGGCGGCCGAGCAGCGGCGCCCACTCCAGCTTCGGGTTGGGCTGGGCCGGCGGAAGGCTGTCCGACCGGTCGAGGCCCTGGATCAACTCGCTGTCGTTGAGCCGGGATTCGGCGCCGAGCGGCTTCTCGCCGCGCAGCGCCCGGAACACGTCCGCCGCCCATTGCAGCAGGCCGCGCCCGTCGGTGATGCCGTGGAAGGCCCGGAACACCACGGTGGAGCGCTCTCCCGGGAGCAGCAGCACCTCACAGGCTTCGCGGCCGGCGTCCAACGGGCGTTGCAGGGCCGGCGATCGGAGCAGGTCGCCGGTGGCGTCGAGCACCCGGACGGGCGGCGTCACGCCCCGGTCCACCCAGTGCTTGTCCTTGCGGACCAGTCGCATTCCGGGGGACGCCTTCGCGGCGGCCTCGACCGCGCGCGTCAGCTGTTCCCGGCTCAGCCGGCCCTCGCCCTCGACCACGTGGGCGACGCAGTGGCCGGGCCCCATGGCCAGGAACACCCATTCCATCGGCGAGACGGCGCGGGTGTAGGGGCGGCTGCCGGGAGAGGTCTGCGCTCTTGGTGAACCCGGTAGTTCGCCTCTGCCGGATTGAGTACTCACGATTGATCACACTCTTTTCATGGCCCGGTCAACATCACCGTGCGCGGCCAAGTAGTATGCCGGTAGCCACGCGTGACAATGTAGGCACTCGAAGTGCGCTGGAGTGCCGTCCCGTTGGCTAAACCGGGACGCTATGACCTCGCACCGGGCCCGAGTACCCCTCATCCCCCCTATGTACGGCGGGTGTTCAACTCGACACGCGGAGGGCCCCGTTCGGCCCGCCGGCCGAACGGGGCCCAGTCGTCCGCGCTCAGGCGTTGAGGTACGCGAGGACCGCCAGGACGCGCCGGTTGCTGTCGCTGTCCGGGGGCAGCATGAGCTTGCCGAAGATGTTCGAGATGTGCTTGGCCGCCGCGCCCTCGGTGATGAACAGGCGTTGCGCGATGGCGGTGTTGGAGCAGCCCTCGGCCATCAGCTCCAGGACGCCGCGCTCGCGGGCGGTGAGCGCGCCGAGCGGCTGGTCCCGCGCGTGGCTCACCATCAGCTGGGCGACCACCGCCGGGTCCATCGCGGTGCCGCCGGCGGCGACCCGGCGGATCGCGTCGATGAACTGCTCGTTGTCGAAGACGCTGTCCTTGAGCAGGTAGCCGATGCCGCCGGTGCCGTCGGCGAGCAGTTCCCTGGCGTACATCTGCTCCACGTGCTGGGAGAGCACCAGGATCGGCAGCTTGGGGATCTCGCGCCGGGCCTGGAGGGCGGCCTTGAGTCCTTCGGTGGTGAAGGTCGGCGGCAGCCGGACGTCGACGATCAGGATGTCGGGCCGGTGCTCGGCCGCGGCGGCGAGCAGGTCGGGGCCGTTGTCGACGGCCGCCACGGTCTCGAAGCCGTAGGCGTCGAGGAGTTGGATGAGCCCCTGCCTCAGGAGGAAGAGGTCTTCAGCGAGGACAATACGCACGGTATCTCCATCTTGATCACGGTCGGGCCGCCCAGCGGGCTGCTGATGTCGAGGGTTCCGTCGAAGGTCGCCAGCCGTCGGCGGATGCCGTGCAGCCCGGTCCCCTTGGTGGTGTCGGCGCCGCCGCGGCCGTCGTCGGTGACCCAGGCGTGCAGCACGGCGCCGTCGTGCCAGGCGCTGACCTCGACGTGCTCGGCCTCGGAGTACTTCAGGGCGTTGGTCAGCAGTTCCGACACCGCGAAGTACAGGGCGGACTCCAGCGGCGGCGGCGCCTCGCCCGGGATGCTCACCTCCACCTCGACCTGGAGCGGGCTGGCCAGGCCCAGGGCGCGCAGGGCGTCGGCCAGGCCGCGTTCGGCGAGGATCGGCGGGTGGATGCCGCGCACCAGGTCGCGCAGTTCGCGCAGCGCCGCGACGGAGGAGGTGCGGGCGTCGCGCAGCAGCCTGCGGGCCTCCTCCGACTCGCCCGTGAGGTGGCGTTCGAGCGCCCCGAGGGTCAGGCCGAGGCCGACCAGCCGGGCCTGGGCGCCGTCGTGCAGGTCGCGTTCGATCCGGCGCAGCTCGGCGGCGGCCGCGTCCAGGGCGCCGGTGCGGGTCTCGGCCAGGTGCTGGACCCGCAGGGCGAGCCGGGAGCTCTCGGTGGGGCCGAGCAGCAGCCGGCTGAAGTGCGCGTGCACGGTGAGGAAGAGCGGGCTGAACCAGGCCCAGGCGACGAAGAGCGCCGCCGCCGCCAGCGCGGCCAGGACGGCGGTGGGGTAGCTGTCGATCGCGACGAAGAAGTACTCGCGCCCGGTGCCCTGCGCCCGCAGGACGGGCTTCCACAGCCCGAACGCCAGGGCGAATCCTTCGAGGACGTAGTAGAGCACCGCGGCGGGCAGGAATCCGATCATGCCGACGACCGAGTTGAGCAGCAGCCAGGCCAGGTCCCGCCAGGTGGCCTGATCGGTCAGAATCCATTTGCAGCGGCGGATCCAGCCGACGATGTCCTTCTCGAACTCGTCGGGTTCCGGCTGGTACGGAACGGCGATCTCGATTCCCGACCGGGCGGCCACCCGCCGGTTGGCGTTGCACAGCCAGCGGACCCACCTGGTCACGATCGGCAGCACCATCGCGCCGATGCCGATGACGAACAGGATCACGAAATAGGCGGTGATCAGGAACAGGCAGACGGAGAGCAGGGCACCCGTCGCGATCAGCACCCCGACCGCCAGGTCGGTGCCGGCCCGGCCGAGCCGGGCGGGGAACTCGCGCAGGAGGCTCCCGAGGTTCACCCGGAGGCGCAAGGGCCCTCCCCGCGGGATATCGCCCGGCGTGACAATGCCCGCCGTAATGCGGCCGGGTCTGAGGAACGGCGGTAAGCGGAACACACCTGAACGATCGTCCATCCGTGACGGCAGTGATTTTCTGATCATTGCCACGTTACTAAAACTCAACGACCCTCGACGAGTTGATCGGTCGACGGTCGGCGAGCGGCCCGGCCGGCCGATGACATCCGGCCGGAAAACGGCTGCGGGGCCGCTCCTCCGTCCGGGGGTGACGGAGAAGCGGCCCCGGCGTGCCGGTCAGGCGGGGGACCTGGCCGTTTCGATCGGCGGCGTCCGCATCCCCCTCCAGGAGGGGAACAGGGTCGCGCCGAAGATCAGGGCGAGCGCACCGAAGACGATCGCGAGGTAGATGCCGATCGAGCCCTTCGGCAGGATCGAGTCGGCCTTCACCAGGCTGTACGGGACGATCGTGGTCGCCGAGGCGATGGTGCCCAGGACGGTCGCGATGATGGCGACCAGGGCGCCCTCGACGCTCAGCATGCCCAGCACCTGAGCCTTGGTGGAGCCGGTCAGGCGCTGGAGGCCGAACTCGCTCTGGCGCTTGCGGGTCACCGCCACCAGGCTGTTGATCACGGTGATCGCCGCGTAGCCGACGATCATGGCGACGATGGTGTAGTTCGACGAGACCAGGATCTGCTGGATGTTGTTGTTGGAGCTGGTCAGCGTCGAACGGTCGGCGATCGCGGTGCCGGGCACCGAGGCCGCCAGACTGTCGAGGCGGGACTGGATCTGGGCGTGGTCGGCGCCGCCGTCCGCCTTCACCAGGATCTTGCCCGGCAGGCCGCTGGTGGTGTGCGGGGCCAGCACGTCGGAGGGCAGCAGCAGGTACTGCTCCTTCGGGTTGTCGGCGTAGGTGGCCACGACCTTGGGCTCGGCGGCCGTGCCGTCACCGAAGTGGATCTTCAGGTTGTCGCCGATGGCGACGCCGTAGTCCTTGGCCTGCTTGTCCGACAGGGCGACGGTGTTGCCCTTCAGGTCGGCGATCGACCCGTTCGGCGAGTCGAGGGCGATGGTCTGCTGGACGCCGTTGGCCGAGACGCCGCGCAGGTCGATGGTGTCACCGGCGGCGGAGTCCACGAAGCCGATGGAGCTGACCAGTTCGGAGACGCCGGACACGCCCGGGATGGAGCGGATCGAGTTGGCCACGGCCGGCCCGAAGCCGCCGGTCGAGGAGTCGAGCACGTAGTCGGCCAGCACGTTGTTCTGGTAGCTCTTGGCCGAGACGGTGTCCTCGGTGGCCTGCATGTACAGGGTGCCGGTGGCGATGCCGATCAGCAGGATGATCGGGGCCACCGCGCCCGCCATCCGGACGTTGTTGGTGGTGGCGTTGCGCAGCGCCAGGTACCCGGACAGACCGGAGACCGCGCGGACCGGCACGCTGAGCACCGTCACGATGGCCTTGGTGATCCCCGGGGCGAGCATCGCCACCCCGATCGCGAACAGGACGGAGGCCGGGCCGGCGGTGCTCGCCAGGGACGGCCCCTCCTTCATCACCGTCACCGTGACGACCGACAGCATGACGCCGTTGAGCATGAAGAACAGCGCCAGCAGCAGGCGGGGAGTGGTGAGCCACTTGGCCTGGAAGGTGCTCTCGGCCAGCGCCGCGACCGGCTTGGTCTTCGCGGCCTTGCGGCCGGCGAACAGCGCCGCCCCCATGGCCGCCGCGATCGCCGCGACGGCGCCGACCGTCAGCGGGATCCAGCCCTCGTGGAAGACGATCTCCTCGGACACCACGCCGTTGCCGCTCAGCTGCCCGTACAGGAGCTTGCCGATGAGGAGGCCGGGGAAGACCGCCAGGGCGGTGGCGATCACCGACAGCACGGCGGTCTCGCCGAGGATCATCCGGCGCACCTGCTTGGAGGTGGTGCCGATCGCCCGCAGCAGGGCCATCTCGTGCGCCCGCTGCTGGAGCGAGAGCCCCATCGTGGAGGCCACGCCGAACATCACGATCAGGACGGCCCAGCTGCCGAAGATGGCCGACAGGATGGTCACGGTCTGCTGGCTGGACAGCACGCCCGGCAGGTCGGCCAGGCCGCGCCGCTCACCGCTGAGCACCATCGCCTTGCCGCTGACCGCCGCGCTGACGTCCTTCTCCAGCGCGGCGGCGTCGACGCCGGCCGCCGGCTGGACGCCGATGGAGTCGAACTTTCCCTCGGCCCCGGCCAGTTGCTGCGCCTGGGCGTCGGAGAAGAACAGGCTCGGCTTGATCGTCCCGCCGGTGTTGTGCTGGGCGATGCCGGAGACCGTGAAGTTCCGGGCCGTGCCGCGCACGTTCAGCTGCACGCTGGAGCCGACGCCGGCGCCCGAGTCGGCCGACAGCTTGGAGTCCAGGACCACCTGGTTGGCGTTCGGGGCCTGGCCCTGGGTCAAGGTGAACGGGGTCAGTCCGGCGCTGGACCAGTTGTGGCCCTTCGAGCCGGCGTCGACCGCCTTGCCGCCCACCACCACGGTCGCGGGGAAGGTCAGGTCGGTGATCGCGTTGCCGACGCCGGGGACCGCCTTGACGGTGTCGAGCACCCCCGCGTCGATCCGGTTGCGCTCGGTCAGCGCGGTGTCGTCGTACGTCTGCTCACCGGTCACCACGAACGGGACGCCGGCGAGGCGCTGCGGCGGGGCCGCCATCCGGATGCCGGTCTCCATCAGGCCACCACAGGCCATCACGATCGCGGCTCCCAGGAACATCGCCACGAAGGTGGCGATGAACCCGGCCTTGCGGAACTTCAGTGTGCGAAGAGCCAGCATCAGCATCAGCGGCCACCGCCCGACAGCGTGGGCTCGTCGTCCCAGGCACCGAGCCGGGTCATCCGCGCGGCGACCGCCTCGGCGGTCGGCTGCCACAGCTCGCCGACGAACTGGCCGTCCGCGAGGAAGACCACGCGGTCGGCGTAGGAGGCGGCCACCGGGTCGTGGGTGACCATGACCAGGGTCTGGCCGCCGGCCGTCACCGACTCGCGCAGCAGGCCGAGCACGGCCGCGGCGGTACGGGTGTCCAGGGCGCCGGTCGGCTCGTCGGCGAAGACCACGGCGGGCCGGGTCACCAGGGCGCGGGCGATCGCCACGCGCTGCTGCTGGCCGCCGGAGAGCTGGCCGGGCAGGTGGTCGAGCCGGTCGGCCAGGCCGACCCGGTTGACCACCATCAGGATCTGGTTCTTGTTCGGGCGCTTGCCGGCCAGCTGGAGCGGCAACATGATGTTCTGCATCACCGTCAGCGCCGGGAGCAGGTTGAACGCCTGGAAGATGAAGCCGATCCGGTCGCGGCGCAGCTTGGTCAGCGACACCTCGTCCAGGTCCGCGAGGTTGGTGTCACCGACCAGCACCTTGCCGGAGGTCGGCTGGACCAGACCGGCGGCGCAGTGCAGGAAGGTGCTCTTGCCGGAGCCCGAGGGGCCCATGACGGCCGTGAAGCTGCCCGTCTCGAAGGTCATGCTCAGTCTCTTGAGCGCGGCCACCTCGTTGTCGCCTTTGCCGTAGATCTTCTCGACGGCATCCAGACGCACGGCCACTGTCCGCTGACCGTTCTCCTGAGTCTGCACTGGAACTCCCACCCGGTTAGTCACGCACCTCACGCGAACTGGTGACAACGTTAGAAGCGGCGGCGGTTCGGCACATTGCCATTGGTTGGCGTATCGGAGGTAGAACTTTCTCTACCTCCGCGACGGAGGTTCTTCCACCGACCCAAGCCGCTTCCGGGAACCCGGGGGGGCGCGACGCCGACGGCTTCGCGCCCCTGGTCAACGACCCTTGACGCCGGGCCGGCGCGCGGGTCAGCTCCCGGTGCTCCCGAGGCCCGACAGCCATTCGTCGACCGCCGCGGCGGCGTCCGGCGCCGACTCCTCCAGGATGGTGAAGTGGGTGCCGGACACCTCCCGCAGCGTGTGCTCACCACTCCACGAGGCCCGCCAGTCCTCGGTGCCCGGCGCGTCGGTGAAGGACCGCTCCGGGCGGACGAAGAGCACCGGGGCCGACAGCGCGCCCGGCAGGCAGTCCGTGATCAGATCGCTGTAGCGGCTCATCGCGGCGAGCCGGGCGGCGCTGAACCGCCCGAAGGAGGACTCCCGGTCCAGCATGCCCCGGAACATCTGCGGCCAGAGCTCGTCCTGGCCCTCGCCGTCGGGCAGGTAGGTGTCCAGCAGGACGACCCCGGCGGCCGGGGTGCCCGCCTTCTCCAGCACCTCGGCGGTGGCGTGCGCGAACTGGCCGCCGGAGGAGTAGCCGACCAGGACGAAGGGCTCCCCCGCCGCCGCGGCCAGCACGCCTTCGACGAACACCTCGACCGCGGCGTCCACCGAGCGCGGCAGCGCCTCCCCCGGTCCGAAGCCCGGCACCGGCGGCACCACCACCTCACGGCGGCCGCGGAAGTGCGAGGCGAACCGGGCGTACTGGTGGGCGCCGCCGAGCGCCATCGGGGAGGGGAAGCAGATCAGCTTGGGGCCCCGTTCGCCCTGGGCCAGCCGGACCGGCTCGGCCAGGTGCCCCAGTTCGGCCGCCGAGGAGAAGGCCGGCAGGATCTCGGCGACCGCGTCGAGCAACGCCATCCCCTTCATCATCCGGCCCTCGGCGGCGGCCCGGCGCAGCAGTCCGCTGATCGACTCCAGGTCCTCGGCGGCGTCCTCGCCGGCCTCTTCGGCGGGCGCGGAGCCGCCGTGGGCCAGCTCGGCCCGCAGGTGGGCGGCCAGGTCGGCCGGGGTGCGGTGGTCGAAGACCACACCGGCGGACAGGGCCAGCCCGGTGGCCGCGGAGAGCGCGCCGCGCAGCTCCGTACCGGAGACCGAGTCCATCCCGGACTCCAGGAAGCCGGCCTGCGCCTCGATCGCCTCCGCGTCGGAGTGGCCGAGGATGGCGGCGGCCCGGCCGCGGACCAACTCGACCAGCAGCTCGTGCTGTCCGGCCTCGTCGAGCCCGGCGAGGCGCTCGCGCAGCGGGGCCGCTCCGGACGCCTCGGCCCGCTGCTCGGGGATGTCGAGCGCGCCGACGGTCAGCGGGACGTCGGCCGCCAGCCAGTACCGCTGGCGCTGGAAGGCGTAGGTGGGAAGTTCCGCCCGTTCGCCGCCGGGGAAGACCGCCCGCCAGTCGGGCGTCAGGCCGTCCACGTAGAGCTGGGCGACCCCCGTCAGCAGGGTGGCGCTCTCCGAGCCGTGCCGGCGGCCGAGCGGGACGAACACCGCGTCCGGCGCCTGGGCGTTCTCCCGCGCGAGTCCGGTCAGGACGGCGTCGGGGCCCAGCTCCACGAACCGGGTCACCCCCGCGGCCTCCAACGCCCGCACACCGTCCGCGAACCGCACCGCCTCACGGACATG
>NZ_JBHUAF010000299.1:0-10603 GCF_042789895.1 Kitasatospora sp. NPDC056783 | reverse complement strand
ATCCACGGCGGCCCCGGCGGTGCGCTGACAGCCTGGTGGGGGGACGGGCGTCAGTGCACGTCGCCCATGAGGGCCTGGACCTTCTTGCGGTAGGTGAAGACGGCGAACCCGGCGAGGGCCGCGAGCGAGGCCTCCATCGCGATGATCCCGGTGCCGTTGAGGCTGACGCCGGCCAGCGAGAGCAGGCTGGTGGTGCAGTCACCGGCGGTGACGGCGAGGAACCAGACGCCCATCATCTGGGAGGCGTACTTGCGCGGCGCCATCTTGGTGGTGACCGAGAGGCCGACCGGGGAGAGGCACAGCTCGCCGATGGTCTGGATCAGGTAGATCGAGACGAGCCACAGCGGGGAGACCATGGTGCCGTTGTCCGCCATGGTCATCGGGATGATGAAGATGAAGAACGAGACGCCGACCAGGACCAGGCCGATCGAGAACTTCACGATGGTGTTCGGCTCCTTGTCCCGGCGGGACAGCCAGAGCCACAGCCAGGCGAAGACCGGCGCGAACGCCATCACGAACAGCGGGTTCAGCGACTGGTACCAGGTGGCCGAGAAGCCGAAGCCGAACAGGTTGTCGGCGGTCTTCTTGTCCGCGAACAGGGAGAGCGTGGAGCCGCCCTGGTCGTAGATCATCCAGAAGATCGCGGCCGCGGCGAAGAACCAGATGTACGCGGACATCTTGGACTGCTCGTCCGAGCTCAGGTCCTTGTCGCGCTTGATCCGGGTCAGCACGGTGACCGGGATCAGCAGACCGGCGACGGTCAGCGGGACGAGGGCCCAGTTCAGGGTGTAGACGCCCAGGCCGACGATGGCGCCGTAGAAGGCGGCGACGCCCAGGACGACCAGGCCGCCCTTGACCAGCAGGCGCTTGCGCTCGTCCGACAGCAGCGGGTTGGGGACCTCGCTGCTGCGGGCGCTCAGGTGGCGGCTGCCCAGCAGGAACTGGGTGAGGCCGAACGCCATGCCGACCGCGGCCAGGCCGAAGCCCAGGTGCCAGTTGTACTCCTTGCCGATCGTCCCGATGACGAACGGGGCGACGAAGGCACCGAGGTTGATGCTCATGTAGAAGACAGTGAAGCCACCGTCCCGGCGCGGGTCGTCGGGGCCGTTGTAGAGCTGGCCGACCATCGTGGAGATGTTGGCCTTGAGCAGCCCGGAACCGAGCGCGACCAGGAGCAGGCCCACGAAGAACGCGGCCTGGCCCGGGACGGCCAGCGCGATGTGGCCGGACATGATCACGAACCCGGCGATGGCGACGGTCTTGCGGGCGCCCCAGACCCGGTCGCCGAACCAGCCGCCCGGGTAGGCCATGAGGTAGACCATCGAGACGTAGACGGAGTAGATCGCCGTCGCCGTCGTCGCCTTCATGGCGAGGCCGCCGCCCTGGCTGCCGACGGCGGCGTCGGCGCCACCGGAGACCAGGTAGTAGATGAGCAGCGCGCGCATGCCGTAGTAGGAGAAGCGCTCCCACATCTCGGTCATGAACAGGGTGGCGAGTCCTCGGGGGTGGCCGAGGAAGGTCTTGCCGCTGGGGTTGGCCGACGGAACGTCGGTGTCCAGGGTCTTAGACGCCATGAGTAGTGGTTCCTTGCCTGACAGCGTCCGCCCGGGGGTGTTGCGGCAGACGTGGACAGAACCACTCTACGTGGCGACATTTGGCTTTATCAGATGACAAAGGCCACGAATCAGATGCAGGAATGGCCAAGTTGGCAGCAGATCTGCCCGATCTATCGATGGTAAATGGGCGTGTCTTCCTTCGGTTCAAAGATCCAAGCGAAGATTCTTCACCGAACTGCCGGTCCGTCACGCCCCGTTGGGTGTGATCACGCGCTTGTATAACGATCACGCTCTGTGAACTACCTCACAGGGCGTACGGGCTCACCCCGGCGGACTACCATCACCACATGACCTGTGTGCTGCTCGCCGAGGACGATCCGGCGATCTCCGAACCGCTCGCCCGGGCCCTGCGACGCGAGGGCTACGAGGTGCTCGTCCGCGAGGACGGTCCGACCGCACTCGCCGCCGGCCTCACCGAGGAGGTCGACCTCGTCGTCCTGGACCTCGGCCTGCCCGAGATGGACGGCCTGGAGGTCTGCCGCCGACTGCGCGCCGACGGCAAGAGCTGCCCCGTGCTGGTGCTCACCGCCCGCGCCGACGAGGTGGACACCGTGGTCGGCCTGGACGCCGGCGCCGACGACTACGTCACCAAGCCCTTCCGCCTCGCCGAACTGCTCGCCCGGGTCCGGGCCCTGCTCCGGCGCGGCAACGTCGACCAGCTCACCACCGGCGCGCACGGGGTGAAGATCGACATCGAGTCCCACCGCGCCTGGCTCGGTGACGAGGAGCTCACCCTCTCCGCCAAGGAGTTCGAGCTGCTGCGCGTCCTGGTCCGGGACGCCGGCCGGGTGGTCACCCGCGAGGAGATCATGCGGCAGGTCTGGGACACCACCTGGTGGACCTCCACCAAGACCCTGGACATGCACATCTCCTGGCTCCGCAAGAAGCTCGGTGACGACGCGGCCAACCCGCGCTACATCGCCACCGTGCGCGGTGTGGGGTTCCGGTTCGAGAAGAACTGACCCCGTCGGAGATCACCCCGTGAGAGATCGGGGCCGGACGGCGTCCGACGGGGGCGGCGTCCGGTGGAACGGAACACCTCGGGGAGCGGCAGCGTGAAACGCCGGATGATCAACTCGCTGCTGGGCGTCGTCCTGGTGGTGGTCGTGGTGTTCTGCGTGCCGCTCGCCCTGGTCGAGAAGCGGACCATCGTCAGCTCGGCCCAGGACCGGGTGGACGCGGCCGCCGTCCGGGTGCTCGCCCTGGTGGAGAGCCGGCTCGCCGCGGGCGAGCCGGTCACCGGGCGGGCGTTCGAGAGCCAGGTCACCGAGGGCAGCTACGTCGAGGTGCAGGTGCCCGGACAGCCGGTGGTCTCGGCGGGCGAGCGCCCGGCCGGGAACCACCTGCTGAAGGCCGTCGAGCGCGGCAACAGCGGCGAGACCGTCACCGTCGAGCAGTCCCGCGAGGACGTCGACCACGAGATCGCCAACAACCTGCTGCTGCTCGGCGTGGTCGCCCTGCTGGCCGTCCAGGCCGCGGTGGCGCTCGCCGTCTGGCAGGCCAAGCGGCTCGCCCGGCCGCTCACCGACCTCGCCGAGACCGCCGAGCGGCTCGGCTCCGGAGACCCCCGCCCGCGCGACCGGCGCTACGGGGTGCCCGAGCTCGACCGGGTCGCCGAGGTGCTGGACACCAGCGCCGAGCGGATCGCCCGGATGCTCACCGCCGAGCGCCGGCTCGCCGCCGACGCCTCGCACCAGCTGCGCACCCCGCTCACCGCGCTCTCCATGCGGCTGGAGGAGATCACCGCCCTCGCCGAGGACCCGGAGACGGTCAAGGAGGAGGCGACCATCGCCCTCCAGCAGGTCGAGCGGCTCACCGACGTGGTCCAGCGGCTGCTGACCACCCAGCGTGACCCGCGCAGCCCCACCGCCGTCGCCTTCGACCTCGACGAGGTGATCAAGCAGCAGGTGGAGGAGTGGGGCCCGACGCTGCGGGAGCAGGGCCGGGTGCTGTCCCTGGAGGGGCTGCACGGGGTCACCGCGGTCGGCACCCCGGGGACGGTGGCCCAGGTGCTGGCCACCCTGATCGAGAACTCGCTGATGCACGGCGCCGGGACGATCACCCTGCGGGTCCGGCCGTCCGGCACCTCGGTGGTGATCGAGGTCCAGGACCAGGGCACCGGCGTGCCGCCGGACCTCGGCAACCGGGTGTTCGAGCGCGCGGTCAGCGGCCGCAACTCCACCGGCATCGGCCTGGCCGTCGCCCGGGACCTCGCGGAGGCGGACGGCGGGCGGCTCGAACTGCTCTCGCTGAAGCCGGCGGTGTTCGCGCTCTTCCTCGGGCGCAGCCACGAGGACTGAGCGGGTCCGGGCAGGAGCCCGGGGGCACGGGTGGGCCCCCGGGACCGGTGCCCGGACGCTGCCCGGACAGCAGTGAGCCCCGGCGGCCGTTCGGCCCGCCGGGGCTCTCCGGTTCCCGGGGCCTACTCGGCCTGGGCGAAGCGGACCTGCTCGGGGGCCAGCATCCGCTCGGCCTGCGCGGCCAGCTCCAGGCCGCCGGCGGGCGCCGAGGCCTGCTGCTGGGCGGGCACCATCGGCTGCTGGACGGGAGCCACCGGCTGCTGGACGGGTGCCGCGGCCGGCTCGGGCACGGCCTTGAACACCCAGGTGCGGTACGAGACGAAGCGGAACACGGTGGCCACCGCGAGGCCGATCACCTTCGCGCCGATCTGCTCGAAGTGCGAGTCCAGGCGCAGCACGTACACCGAGAAGCCGAGCACACCGGTCTCGATCAGCATGCCGATGCCGCTGTAGACCAGGAAGAGCGTGATCTCCCGCTTGCGGGAGGCGGCGTCGCGGTCCCGGTACAGCCAGTAGCGGTAGCCCAGGTAGTTGGTCGCGATCGCGATCACCGTCGCGACGACGTTCGACCGCACCGAGGCCAGGCCCATGCCGTTGATGCAGACCCAGAAGACGGCGAAGTTGACCACCACGCCGCTCAGGCCGACGATGCCGAACTTCACGACTTCACCCGTGAGTCCACGCATCTTCTGCGCGAGTGGGGGTTTCGAAGCTTCGGTCGTCGTCATACCGGACTGCCTCCATGTGCCTGCGGGACGAGAGGGCTGCCCCTGGTGTCGCGGACATCCCTAGAGCCCTGCGTGCACGCACATGATCGGACCGCGCAGATCAGGACCTGGCCGTCCAGGCTACCCGCTTCCACCGAACGGCTCAGCCGCGAGGGCGGCAGGTTGACATCTACGCGCGTCCATCCGGGTGGCCCCACCGGCGCCTCCACCGCCCCCGACCGGCCCGGATATCCTGGGCCGCGTGACTTCCCCGGGCAATGTGAATTTTCCAGTGGTGGGCATGATCGGTGGCGGGCAGCTGGCCCGCATGGCACACCAGGCGGGCATCCCGCTCGGGGTCAGGTTCAAACTCCTCGCCGACACGCCCCAGGACTCCGCCGCACAGGTGGTCTCCGACGTCGTCCTCGGCGACTACCGCGACCTCGACACCCTGCGCGCCTTCGCCGCCGGCTGCGACGTGATCACCTTCGACCACGAGCACGTCCCCACCGAGCACCTGCGGGCCCTGGAGGCCGACGGCATCGCCGTCCGCCCCGGCCCGGACGCGCTCGTCAACGCCCAGGACAAGGGCGTGATGCGGGCCAAGCTCGACTCCATCGACGTGCCCTGCCCCCGGCACCGGATCGTCGCCGACCCGGCCGACGTCACCGCCTTCGCAAATGAGGGCTCAGGCTACCCGGTGGTCCTGAAGACCGTCCGCGGCGGCTACGACGGCAAGGGCGTCTGGGTCGTCGACGACGAGGAGCAGGCGCAGGCCCCGTTCCTGGCCGGCGTCGCGGTGCTGGCCGAGGAGAAGGTCGACTTCGTCCGCGAGCTGGCCGCCAACGTGGTCCGCTCGCCCAGCGGCCAGGCCGTCGCCTACCCGGTGGTGGAGAGCGTCCAGGAGAACGGCGTCTGCGCCGAGGTCACCGCCCCCGCGCCGGACCTCGACCCGGCCCTGTCCGACGAGGCCCAGCAGCTCGCCCTGCGGATCGCCGGCGACCTCGGCATCGTCGGCCACCTCGCCGTCGAGCTGTTCCAGACCCGGGACGGCCGCATCCTGGTCAACGAGCTGGCCATGCGCCCGCACAACTCCGGGCACTGGACCCAGGACGGCGCCGTCACCTCGCAGTTCGAGAACCACCTGAGGGCCGTCCTCGACCTCCCGCTCGGAGACCCGCGCCCGCGCGCCAAGTGGACCGTCATGGTCAACGTCCTCGGCGGCGACTACCCGGACATGTACCACCCCTTCCTGCACTGCATGGCCCGTGACCCCGGGCTGCGCATCCACATGTACGGGAAGGACGTGAAGCCCGGCCGCAAGGTCGGCCACGTCAACGTCTTCGGGGACGACCTCGAAGACGTCCGCGAGCGCGCCCGCCACGCGGCCGCCTACCTGCGAGGAACGATCACCGAATGACCTCCCCTGTCGTTGGCATCGTGATGGGCTCGGACTCCGACTGGCCGGTCATGGAGGCCGCCGCCCAGGCGCTCGACGAGTTCGAGATCCCCTACGAGGTGGACGTCGTCTCCGCCCACCGGATGCCGCGCGAGATGGTCGCGTACGGTGAGCAGGCCCACCGGCGCGGCCTGAAGGCGATCATCGCGGGCGCCGGCGGCGCGGCCCACCTGCCGGGCATGCTCGCGTCCGTCACCCCGCTGCCGGTCATCGGCGTTCCGGTGCCGCTGCGCTACCTGGACGGCATGGACAGCCTGCTGTCGATCGTCCAGATGCCGGCCGGTGTGCCGGTGGCGACCGTCTCGGTGGCCGGCGCGCGCAACGCCGGCCTGCTCGCGGTGCGGATGCTCGCCGCGTTCGACTCCGAACTCACCGAGAAGATGACCGAGTTCCAGACCGAGCTGAACAACCAGGCCACCGAGAAGGGCGCCAAGCTCCGGGCCAAGGTGGCCGGCTCCACCTCCTTCGGGTTCGGCAAGTAACCCGGGAGCGGGGTGGGGTGGAAGGGGTGGGGTAGAACAGCCCGTATGACTTCGGACTCCCTCACCCCGCTGGACCGCGCCCGCGCCCTGCTGCGCACCGCCCCCGTGGTGGACGGCCACAACGACCTCCCCTGGGCGATGCGCGAGCAGGCCGGGTACGACCTCGGCGCGCTCGACCTCGCCGCCGACCAGAGCGACCGCCTGCACACCGACCTCGCCCGCCTCGCGGAGGGCGGGGTCGGCGCGCAGTTCTGGTCCGTCTTCGTCCCGGCCTCGCTGGCCGGCGACCACGCGGTGAGCGCCACCCTGGAGCAGATCGACTTCGTCCACGCCCTGGTCGAGCGCTACCCGGACCGGCTGCGGCTGGCCCGCACCGCCGCCGACGTCGAGGCCGCCCGCGCCGACGGCCGGATCGCCTCCCTGATGGGCGCCGAGGGCGGCCACTCCATCGACTGCTCGCTGGCCACCCTGCGCGCCCTGTACGAGCTGGGCGTGCGGTACCTGACGCTCACCCACAACGACAACGTGCCGTGGGCGGACTCCGCGACGGACAAGCCGGTGGCCGGGGGGCTGACCAGGTTCGGCGAGGAGGTCGTCCGGGAGATGAACCGGCTCGGCATGCTGGTCGACCTCTCGCACGTCTCCGCCGACACCATGCGCGACGCCCTGCGGGTCACCGAGGCGCCCGTCGTCTTCTCCCACTCCTCCTCGCGCGCGGTCTGCGACCACCCGCGCAACATCCCGGACGACGTGCTCGCCCAGCTGCCCGCCAACGGCGGGGTGGCGATGGCGACCTTCGTGCCGAAGTTCATCCTGCCCGCCGCCATCGACTGGACCGAGGCCGCCGACGAGAACATGCGCGCCCACGGCTTCCACCCGCTGGACACCACCCCGCCGGCCATGGAGCGCCAGCGCGCCTTCGAGGCCGCCCACCCGCGCCCGGTCGCCACCCCGGCCACCGTCGCCGACCACCTCGACCACATGCGCGAGGTCGCCGGCGTCGACCACATCGGCATCGGCGGCGACTTCGACGGCACCGCCTTCCTGCCGGACGGCCTCGACTCGGTGGCGGGCTACCCCAACCTGGTCGCCGAACTCCTCGGCCGCCACTGGTCGGAGGCCGACCTGGCCAAGCTCACCTGGCACAACGCCGTCCGCGTCCTGCGCGACGCCGAGTCGGTGGCCGCCGGGCTGCGCGCCGCCCGCCGCCCGTCCATCGCCACCATCGCGCAGCTGGACGGCGTGAACTCCTAACCCAGCCGCGGGATCTCGATGGCCGGGCACCGGTCCATCACCATGGCCAGCCCGGCCTCCCGGGTCCGCGCGTAGGCGGCCTCGTCCACCACGCCCAGCTGGAACCAGACCGCCTTCGCCCCGGCCGCCACCGCCTGGTCGGCGACCTCCCCGGCCAGTGCGCTGTTCACGAAGACGTCCACCACGTCGACTGGGAACGGCACCTCGGCGAGCGAGGCGTAGCCCTGCTCGCCGAGGACGGTCTCGGCCTTCGGGTGGACGGGCACGATCCGCTTGCCGTGGCGCTGGAGCACCTGGGCCACCCCGTAGGCGGCCCGGGCGGTGTTGCCGGACAGGCCCACCACCGCCCAGGTGTCGCCCGTGCCGGTGAGGATCTCGCGGACCGTCGCGTCGTCGCCGTAGCTCGTCATGCCGGTGGGAACACCGGGCGGGGGCGGGGGATTCCTCGCCGGGGACGGCTCAGGTGTCGAAGGCCCTGAGCTCCACCAGGGCCGTGCCGTCCGGCTGGTAGGCCGCCTTCAGGTGGACCTCCATGGCCTGCCCGCGAGGGCGGGAGCCGTTCGCCTCGTGGGCGTTGCCGAAGCTCAGTCCGGCGGTGTCCTCGTGGTCCAGCCGGACCCGGGGGAAGGCGGCCGTCAGCCGGGCGGCGAGCTCCTCCCGGGGCATTCGGAACTCGGCGGTGCAGCCCTGGACCTGCCAGGCTCCGTCGTCCGTGCAGGAGGCCCCGGTGGCCTGGGCGGGCAGCGACCCGCCCGCGAAGGCCAGCACCCTGGAGCAGGCCGTCCCGGTCGACGCGCCGCTGTCGAGCCACCGGTCGCTGTCGTTCCAGAGGACCACGAACAGGGCCAGGAAGACGGCCGGCCCGAGCAGGATGGCGGTCACCAGGCCCGCGGTGATCCAGGTCAGCACCCGGTCCAGCGGGCCGGTGCGTTCGGCGTGCGTTTCGGCGTGCATGAGGTCCCCCCTCGCCGCGGACATCGGGGACCGATCCTCGCATGCAATCTGAACGTGTTCAAATGAATGGGGCCGGAGATGGCGGAAGCGCCCGCCCCCGAGGTCCGGGGACGGGCGCTTCGCGCGGCGGGCAGGCGGCCCGGCCGGGGCGTCTCAGCTGGGGCGGCCCAGGGCGCGGTAGGTCCAGCCGGCGGCCCGCCAGGCCTCGGCGTCCAGGACGTTGCGGCCGTCGAGCAGGCGGCGCTCGGCGACCACCGCGCCGAGCCCCGCCGGGTCCAGCTCGCGGAACTCGGCCCACTCGGTGAGGTGGAGGACGACGTGGGCGCCCTCGGCCGCCTCCAGGGCGGAGTGGGCGTAGGCGAGGGACGGGAACATCTTGCGGGCGTTGTCCACGGCCTTCGGGTCGTAGACGGTGACCTGGGCGCCCTGGAGCTGGATCTGGGCGGCCACGTTGAGCGCGGGGGAGTCCCGGATGTCGTCCGAGTCGGGCTTGAAGGCGGCGCCCAGGACGGCGACCCGGCGGCCCAGGAAGCCGCCGCCGCACTGCTCGCGGGCCAGCTCCACCATCCGGGAGCGGCGCCGCATGTTGATCGAGTCGACCTCGCGCAGGAAGGTCAGCGCCTGGTCGGCGCCCAGTTCGCCGGCCCGGGCCATGAACGCGCGGATGTCCTTGGGCAGGCAGCCGCCGCCGAAGCCGAGACCGGAGTTGAGGAACCTGCCGCCGATCCGCTCGTCGTAGGCGAGCGCCTTGCTGAGCTGGGTGACGTCCGCGCCGGCCGCCTCGCAGACCTCGGCCATCGCGTTGATGAAGGAGATCTTGGTGGCCAGGAAGGAGTTGGCGGCCGCCTTGACCAGCTCGGCGGTCGCGAAGTCGGTGACCATGAACGGCACCCCGGCCGAGATCGGCTCCGCGTACACCTCGCGCAGTATCCGCTCGGCCCGCTCGCTCTGGGTGCCGACCACGATCCGGTCCGGGCGCAGGGTGTCCCGCACGGCGAAGCCCTCGCGCAGGAACTCCGGGTTCCAGGCGAGTTCGGCGCCCTCGCCGACCGGCGCCAGCGAAACCAGCCGCTCGGCCAGCCGGGCCGCCGAGCCGACCGGGACGGTGGACTTGCCGACCACCAGCGCGGGGCGGGTCAGGTGCGGCGCGAGCCCGTCGATCGCGGCGTCGACGTACGACATGTCAGCGGCGAACTCGCCCTTGCGCTGCGGGGTGTTGACGCAGACGAAGTGCACGTCGCCGAACTCCGCGGCCTCCTGGGCGGAGGTGGTGAACCGCAGCCGGCCGGTCGAACCCTCGTGTCCGGCCACGTGCTTGAGCAGCAGTTCGGAGAGCCCGGGCTCGTACATCGGGACCCGGCCCGCGGTGAGCATGGCGATCTTCTCGGGGTCGATGTCCAGACCCAGCACCTCGAAGCCGAACTCGGCCATCGCGGCGGCGTGGGTGGCGCCGAGGTAGCCGGTGCCGATCACGGAGATGCGGAGGGTCACGGGTTCTCCTTGGATGCGGACGCGACCAGTACGAATGCCCTGATGCTATCCGCACCCCGGGGGCGCGTCGGGATCAGCTGCACACCCGGGACGCTAGGCAGCCGCAGGTCGGCGCCCTAGGATCTCTACTGAACGGTAGTTAACCGCGGATTCGACGTCGATCGGACTCGATTCGGGCTCCGACCGGACTTCGGCCACTGGACGACGAGGCAGGCATCATGGCGGGCAGCGCAGGGGCGGCGGACTTCGATCTCTTCCGTATCTCCGAGGAGCACGAGATGCTCCGTGAGGCGGTGCGTTCGCTGGCCGAGGCGAAGATCGCTCCGTTCGCGGCGGAGGT